>NZ_JBPFDQ010000018.1:0-71623 GCF_059415045.1 Ferdinandcohnia sp. SAFN-114
CAAATTAATGAAAAAGTGTTAAATTTAATATGGATAGGTGTTTTATATATGTCTCATTTGGCTAGGTCAGTTCAATCTCTTGATCTTTTTATATCTAGATATACATTTATACATTGAATCTTTAATGGAATTTTTTTAGGTGCTGATTAAATTTAGATGTTTTTTTGAAGTAAGTGATAACTTATATGAACAGGTGCGTTGATCCAATAAGGGTTAAATACATCTTTTTGTTGAAAGTATTAAACTAACGGAGAGTTGTCTGAACAAGATTTTATACCCGGTATGAAATTAGTGCTAGTATTCATGAAAGTCAGATGAAAAATCATTATATATATCCCATTTAGTTAAAAAAAGTGTATAATTTTCTTTACGTGTGGCTAGATTTTTTCGCTTGTGTTTCGCAAGTGTTGACTATAATGGTGGGAACATTCGCTTCTCCGATTCTTATCTGCATGGTGGTATACTTTAATGTTACTCCGCGCCTTTCGCCTAATGAGTAGCCACACGTTATTTTTAAAGGAGTTTTTAATAATGGAATTTCACGATATAAAAACACGAAATGATCTTGCTGATTTTCTTGAAATACCCAGAAAAAAGCTGAGCTATCTATTGTATAAAAATGACATTAATACTTTCTACACTTCGTTTGAAATAGATAAAAAAAATGGTGGCGTTCGAAAAATCAATGCCCCATTAGCAGAACTTAAAGACATTCAAAGAAAACTTGCAGTGGCATTACATAATCATAAGAAAAAAAAGCAGAAGATAAAAAATAATCTCTCTCATGCATTCGAAAAAGAAAAGAGTATCATAACCAATGCAAAAATACATCGGAATAAAAAATTGGTTTTGAATATTGATTTAGAAAACTTTTTTGAAAGTTTTCATTTTGGTCGTGTAAGAGGTTTTTTTATTAAAAATAATAATTTCCGATTATCTAGTGAAGTAGCCACAGTTATTGCACAATTAACATGCTACAAAGGAAACCTGCCGCAAGGAGCACCAACTTCTCCAATCATTACAAACCTAATCTGTGAGATACTCGACCAAAGACTATTGAAAATTGCAAAAAGGCACAAGTTAGACTATACACGTTATGCAGATGATTTGACATTTTCTACTAATGATGAAAAATTCTTAGATTTAGAAACGGAGTTTTATAAATTATTATCAAGTGAGTTAATACGAGCAGGTTTTAAAATTAATGAAAAGAAAAAAAGGTTACAACTTCGGGATTCAAGACAGGTTGTAACTGGACTTGTTGTAAATAAGAAAATTAACGTTAATAGAATTTTTTACAAAGAGACTAGGGCAATGGCTCATCAGCTCTACAAAGAAGGAAAGTTTGAGATTAATGGTAAACCCGCCAACCTTAATCAATTAGAGGGAAGATTTGCGTTTATAGATCAATTAACTAGATACAATAACAAATTAGATGGTGAAAAACATAATTTTTATAATTTGAGTTCGAGAGAACTACAATATCAAAAGTTTCTTTTTTATAAATACTTCTACGCTAATCCAAAGCCAATAATTGTGACTGAAGGTAAAACAGATATTGCTTATTTAAAAGCAGCTTTAAAAAATCTCTATAGTGAATATCCAAATTTAATTACAAAAAATAGTGATGGATTATTTGAGTTTAAAGTATCTTTTCTAAATAAGACTAAAAGATTGGCTTACTTTCTAGGGATTTTTCAGGATGGGGGGAGTGCACTAAATAATATATATAATTTCTTTGATGCTAAGACTAATAAATCCTTTCCTAGTTATATGAGATATTTTAAGAAGATAAGCAACACTTTACCAAATAACCCTGTAATTTTAATGTTCGATAATGAGATTAAGAGTGGGAAGAATAAACCTATAGGCAATTTTATTAACCACGTAAAGCTTGATGATAAAAAAAGGGGTATCTTAGAGGATAAATACATGGTTAATATTATTGACAATTTATACCTTCTAACCGTACCTTTAATTAATGGAAAACCCGAATGTGATATAGAAGACTTATTTGAAAACAATACCATTTCGCAAAAAATTGGCGGAAAAGAATTTTGTAAAAAGGACCAGTATGATCACTCAAAATACTATGGAAAAGAAATTTTCTCTAAGTATATTTTAGATAACTATACTGATATAAACTTTAATTCATTTAAATCGGTCTTAACTAACATAAACAATATAATAGAAATATACTCAATGGGGCTTAGTGATACGGGGGGGAATCTTGAAGCAAAAGGTTTAGATAAGAGTAGTGAGGACAAATTTCTTTTAGAAGTCTAAAAATAGGAAACTTTTCAATAATTAAATTGACAAATGCCATTCGTGACATTAACAGCTTAACCAACATATTTAGAGGCTTCAATATGTAAGGTTCTTTTTGTACTTATCTTAGATTACTAACAGGCATTCCTGTAAAAACTAAAAGTATTAGAATTTGTAAGTCTTTCTTATGTTACAAGCTTGGCAGCGTTCCGATAATTATGAACTATAAATAGGAGAAGTTTGTAATGAATGTACCTCAACTAACGTGTAGCTTTAGTTGAAGAAGACAAAAATAGCAGATTATATAAAAAACGCTCAGTTTAAGCTACTGAGCGTTTTTGCTTCCCATTTACAATGCTTATTGGTGCGTTATTTACATTGTTATTTAGTATATTTCTCGCCATCAACCGAACCCATTACCTTTTTAAGGAGATGCTCTTAATTTATCTCTACTTTGTTACTGTATCATAAATCTAAAATATGCTTATTGAAAATATGATTCAGATAACGTCAGTATACTTACCAATAACTCTATTGCATGGCCAAGGAAATGCCCCTAATGAATATAAGGCATCAGTTCTCTCAACTTTTCCTCCGCTACTCTCCTAGCTTCTTCAATATCCTTGTATCTTCCGTAATAAGTACCTTTTACATTCACAATCCAATCTTGGTTTGTTTCATCCCAGGAAACGCCTCTGATGCCACTTTTGCTTCCTTTTCTTGATCCAAGTCTGTTTTGTTGATTTTGACTTATGGTTGCGTTCGTTAGGTTGCTTTTTCGATTATCCAATGTATTATGATCTCTATGATCAATAACCATTCCCTCAGGTGTATTCATAATATACCTATGCAAATATATTCTCTGTCCTTCTGAATTATTAGCAACTGCATAGGGGTACCCGTTTCCCTGATAATAGAACCATGTATATCCATTCGCTTTTACTCGGTCCAGGTCCTCCTTATCAATTAATTTGGTCGTTCTACATGATGTATATCTTGAGTATGAGGATTATCACGCTCAATTAGATTTTGTAATTATTACGCATAAGTTCATCATGGTTCTAGAGGTTAAAAAGCTGTTTGGTAATATACATGTTACTGATAAAGGTGAATTTCAACGATTGATTACTAAGAATAATAGAATTGTGAACAAAGAGGGCATGTATAGCCCAATAAACCAAGTAGAAAGACATGTAGCAATTCTTGAAAAACTCCTTAAAGATAAAGGAGTAATCGAAAGCTGCCCAGTCAAATATGCTGTTACTTTTGCAAACCCTAAAACCATTTTAGACATTTCTAAAAAGGCACCAGCGAGCATACAATCTAGTGTCATTCGACATGATCAGATTAAGACATTCATAAAAAGTGAATTAGTGAAAAAGCCACCTGTATTAATGAGTGATCAGAAACTCTACGAAATTGCTGATACCGTCCTAAAATTTAGTAAAGAAAAAGCATTTAACATTGAGGACTACAAGTTAGACCCGCAACAAACATCACTGAAGAATTCAACAACAAAAAATACTACTACTTCGAGTATAAGTAGTCATATTGATAGTGATTTAAAGTCATCACTATCAGATTTTCGTTTAAGACGTTCAAAAGAACTCAATGTTAAACCTTACTATATCTTTACTAATAAAATATTAGATAGTCTTCTAGTGAAAAAGCCGCTCACAATAGACCAGCTTTTAGAGATTGAAGGTATTGGTCATAAAAAAGCAGATGAATTTGGAGAAGATATAACATCTATCATTAATGGAAACTATAACGTGGATTCCCAAGTCAAAATGCCTTCAACAAAAATTCAGTCAAAAATTAGTAGCAGAGAAGAAATAAAATCGGCTTTAACTGCATTTAGAACAAAACGTTCAAAAGAGCTAAGCGTTAAGCCATATTACATTTTTACAAATAATACTTTGGAATCTATTCTTGATAAGAGACCCGACACTATTAATAAGCTGTTAGATATAGAAGGTATTGGACCCAAAAAAGCTGATGAGTTTGGTCAAGAAATATTGAGCATTTTAAAAGTTTAAAAGAGTAGTATTCAAAATTAAATAGTATATTAAAACTAAAAGCCCACCAAGTAGCAAAAACAATACGCTACTCAGTGGGTTATTTTATTTTTTTTATTTACTTCTTCTTTTTACGAGGCTTGCCATTCTTGCTCACATAATTGCCGTATGACTTTTGCAGCCTCTACGCTTTTAAAAGGAGACGGTGGAACCGCCCCCTACAAATTGCTGGGACAAGGGACCTGTCCCTCTGACCCTCCTAGTAGTATATTCCTCATGTAACCAGGATATTATTTACTAAAATATCCATTTAGTGGTAATATAGTCCTACACGAGAGGGGTAGAGTAATGTACGAAATTGTTGATTCGGAAAATAAGTTAAAAGAGTTTAATAGGATATGGATGGAATGCTGGAAAGAAAAAGGTTATGAAATAGAACCAGTAAGGGGGGAAAAGTTTTTATTTAAAAATGATAAGGTTTATGTGGGAACTATGGAATTAACCCCGATTCACAATGATTTTCCGTTCAAAGAACATCCATCAGTAAAGGGGAAAGTTTTTGAGATTGACAAACATGCTATTTTACCGGAACATCGTCGTAGCAAAATTTTAGCAAACATACTATCAACAATTTACCAGTTTGGTATCGAAAATGAAGTTACTTGTTTTGTCGCGTTGATTGAACCTAAATTATTCAAAGCATTAAAAGTGTTTTACAAACTACCAGTATACCAACTAGGAGAAAAGTTCTGGTATAAAGGAGATGAGGTAGTTCCATTTGCAATTCTACCAGAGGATGTTCTAAATGAAGAGAATTACCCTTGGTATGTAGGGAAGAGATTTAAAAGGGCTGGTTCACACGAATTAGGTGTTTCGCTATATTTTTTACACAAAATATGCTGAGGCTAAAGCAAAGGCGGATGCTCAAGCAGTGCAGTCGCAGCTTCAAGTCAAGGATCAGAGGACTTTGCCAATTGTACTGAACTAAGAAAGAAATATCCAAATGGAGTAGCTTCTGATCATCCAGCCTATCAACCGAAAATGGATAGAGATAAAGATAATTTTGCTTGTGAAAGATAGTATATTATCACTTAGTAGACTTTTCTAAGTATTGAATTATGAATAATCCCTTCTCAACTAATGAGATGGGATTATTTTTTTTGATTTCCTTAACAAACCAAATGGTACATTGATATATCGAATTTAGACTCGAGTCGTAAGTGCTTGAAATGCAAGGGAATAATTCAGGGTTTTTTGGAATTTAATAATAGTTGATAGGAATAATCTTAGAATGTACTATTAACAATATGATGATAGTGTTAATCTATGTTATGATTCTGAGATTTTTAGATTGAACAGTATGAAACTATTATAGGAGAGTCCTGAAATGAAAAAGAGAATCAACTATTTATTCTTACTTTTAACGATCATCTTTATATTTGGTTGTACCAACGTAGAAGATCCATCCATTACAGATGGAGCAACAGCTCCGCAAGACGTAACGACAGGTGATACAAATAATACTAAAAAAGAAGAAACTACCACTACGGTTGTTGATGAACCAGTAGTCGAGGAAACACCAACCCAACCAAGTAATGAATTGTTCCCAGGATACAAACTGATTGAAGTTGATGGTGGTGATTTGTCTGGATATCGTGAACCTAACGTCGTCGTTGATATTGGTTTTGGGGACCGTGAATATTGGGCATTTACAAATGAATACGGGCAACTAGTACGTGTCATTGCTGACAAAATCATTTTACAAGATGACCGTAACGAGCCTGTATTATCGTCTGGCAGATATTACTCTGATGAGGCAAAGGTTCCTGGTGTCGAAAGTGACGTTTTAGATGAAGGACATATCATTGCCGATTCTCTCGGTGGGGTATCGAATGCTTATAACATTACCCCACAAGATAGTACGCTCAACCGACATGGTGATCAAGCATATATGGAAGACGCGATACGTCGCGCGGGTGGTGCCACTAATTTTGAAGCAATTATCATATATCCGAATACGGAAACGCAGATTCCTTCAAGTTATCAGTATACCTATACTTTAAAGGGTAACGTGATTGTTGATAAATTTGATAATGTTAACCCTGATGAAGTAAACGCAAAACTTGGTTTAACAGAAAAGAAGCACCCCGAGTCAACTACTCCAAATACAAACGGTGATATTTCTAGCATTGATACAAATGGTAATGGACAGGTGACGATTAAAGAAGCAAAAGCAGCAGGCTTCAGTATGCCAATAACGAGTGACCACTGGTTATACCAATATATGGATGACCGTGATGGTGACGGTATGGTGGGTGAGTAAACCGTTATAACTTTGAGGCACAATAAATGAACGAAAGAACATATTCATTAGACGATTTATAACAACTTGTGAAAGTGTATCCGTACAGGAACAACTGAAGTGAATGGTCATATCATCTAAGTTTGTCCGTGTGCCCTCTGGTGAAGTACAAAAAGTGGGATAAATAACGTAAAAAAGAAGATGAACCTTACATTTTGTAGAGACATCTTCTTTCTCTTTAAATGGGGGGCACCAGCCCCTTTGGCTATTCATATTCTTGTGAATCATCTTCCCCCTTTAACTATTAAATTCAATATTGCCCAATGCGTACCGACCTTCGAAAAATTTCGGGGCGTCACTGTGACGCTTTGTTTATTTTCACTGCTTCTCCCTTGGCAGCAGACAAATATAATCCATTAATAATTTGTTGGAGATAGACACCTTGTTCAGGTGTACTTAATGGGAGTGTGCCATTTAAACAGGCATCTACAAATCTTTTAATCTCTTGTTCATGAAAGTTTTGTTTTGGTAAATGTGCTGGTGTAATGTCGATTAGGGACTCGTACTTTTCTTGATAAATCTTTAACGGAAAGACATCAGCTCCACCTTGGTCACCCATTAAGGATACGCTCATTTCTTCTCCTTTTTCTACATTAGCAGCAAAGGCTGTTTCCAAAAGGATAGACGCACCATTTTTGAAAGTGATCATCCCACGGGCCATATCTTCAACCGAAAAATTCTCCCAATCCCATGAACCCATTAGACCTACGCCTTTTCGGTTCCCTAACTTTTGGTAAGTTACACCCAAAACAGTATCAGGCTCCGGGTAGCCCATCAGATATAAAGCTGTGTCTAGCATATGTACCCCTATATCAATTAATGGACCTCCACCTTGGAGTTCCTTATTTGTAAAAACTCCCCATCCAGGAATCCCCCGACGGCGCATCGCTGTGACACGGGCAGCATAAATTTCTCCAAGTTCTCCGCCATCGATAAATCGCTTTAGCATTTCAACTTGAGGGGCATAGCGAAAATGAAAGCCATATGTTAGTATTTTCCCAGCCTTCGAGGCAGCAGCAGCCATCTCCTCTGCTTCCTTTGCTGTTATTGCTGGCGGTTTCTCACATATAACATGACAGCCAGCATGTAGGGCAGCGATTGCAGCAGGATGATGGAACTTATTTGGGGTACAGATACTCACTGCATCTAATGGAACCTCTTGTAGCATTTCTTCATAACTTGAAAAAACGTGCGGAATGTGGAAATCCGCTGCTAGTTTATCAGCTTTTTCTTTTACGACATCACTTACGGCCACAACCTCAACCTGCTCGCCACATTTTAAATAGTTTGGAACATGTACATCCCTTGCGATACCACCTGCTCCGATAATTCCTACCCTTACTGTTTTTCCCATGTTTTTCACCACTTTCTAAATGATTATCCTAATTTATATGCTAGGAATAGCTTAAATAGCCAGCACGATAAATCTAAACCTATAATGTTGGCTTATTTAAAAATGAAAACCAGATCTTAAATGTCTTAATCATAGGGTGTGACTGAGAAATAGCGAGTTTACCCACTATGGACAGCCTGGGTCAGCTCCTCTTCCATCATGCTGTGTTGATTGGCTGGCCAAAAAAATAAAGTGCAGAGTCATGTACTGTTACGTTTCATCACTCTGCACTTCTATTTTATGATACACTATTCTTTTTTTTATTTACTACTAAAAGCTAAACTTAATTCCAATTTTAATCCAACACCGGCAGTTTAACAAGTACATTCAATTGTTCACCAGACTTGATGTCCTTTAGGATACCATCTTCAATATGCTGATCATTTACATATACTTCTACCATTCTTACATTTTCGTCTCGCTTCATTTCAATATGGAGTTCTGCCCCTCTAAAAGTACGTGTAACAGAAGCTTCATTCCAGCTTGAAGGGAGCTGAGGATTGATATGAAGTCCTTCTTTTGTTCCTTTTATTCCAAACAATCCATCAATGATAGAACGATATACCCAAGATACTGTTCCTGTATTGAATAAATGGCTAGAGCGACCTGCCGTACGTGGGAATTGTCGATATGCACCACGGTAATAGTTCGGAATGAACACAGGTAATTGTCCACGTTGAATCACGTCATTCATGTCAGGGCCAGGAATCATTTTTCGAAGTAAACGGAATGCATTTTCTGACTCACCTGCGTGGTACAGCGCATAGATATAGAAAATTGCCGCATGATTATAGACAGATCCATTTTCTGCTGAACCTGGATGTTTTTGAGTGACCCGACCTACATCCTCACGCATCGCAGTGTAAGCTGGACCGAGCATTTCAACTCCATATGGAGACTCCAACTGGTCAATGACAGCTTGTAGTAGTTTCGGTTTTTTTGCTTCATCAGCTGCTCCACTTAATAGTGCCCAACCTTGTGAATTTAAAAAAATCCTACCTTCCTTATCTTTGCTAATCCCAAAGATCACGTTATCATCAGTGATACCGCGTGCGTACCATTCTCCATCCCAGAGATACTTATTAATCACTTCGTTTGTGTTTTCTGCTTCCAGGCGATATTCCTTGCTTAGCTCACTTTGCCCTGCAGTTTTACAAATTTCAGCCCAAATGGCAAATGCGTATGCAGAAGCTGTTGTTAGCCAACCTGAAACACCTTTCCCTTTATACCCCACCATATTCATAGGGTCACACCAGTCGCCTTGATTAATATAGTTAAGTCCCCGCTCATCACGATCACGGATCAGCCATTGCATAGCTAAATGAATATGTTCAAAGACAGTTGCCGTTTTGTTTCCGCCTTCAAAAGGAACAACTTCTTCTAAAATGCTATAATCATTTGTTTCATCTAAATAGGCGCTTAAGCAAATTGGTAACCAAACACAATGGTCTGTATGTGGTACTTGGTTGATATATTTTAATTCTGCATCGGGATGCAAAATGATTCCATCAGGCATTGCACCAGTTTCCTTTTGCTGACTTAATGCTACTAGAAACGCATTTCTTGTCATCTGTGGCTTAATATAACTCATCCCCATATTATCCTGAAGATAATTACGTGTTTGAGGATCTGTCGAAAGGCGATTTGTTATACCATGGTAGTACATTTGACGTGGAAGCCAGTGGTTTACGAAATTATCTAAGTGTGCATCCGGTGTCTTGATTTGAAGAATGCCTTTACCGTCCGCAATATACTCTGCATATTCTTCCTCAGCCATTGTAAATCCATCTAAACCGTTTTCCGATTTTGTTTCAAAATATTTTTGACGGATTGTTAAAATGTCCTCATCTGTTCTGGCTGCTCCAAATAGGAAACGATATTCTCTTTCCTCTCCAGCATCTAGTTCCTCTTTGTACTGAAGCACTGCAGTCGGCATTTCATAACGTGCATCTCCTTTTGAGAGTTCGTCTTGGTGGATGGCTGTTGGAGATGTGATACCACCTTCACCTTCAAATGCCTCCTGATTGACTTCCCAAGAGAAAGGCTTTTGGTCGGCTACTAAAAACGTTTTATCCTTAAAATATTTGATCTTATCATAATCTTGGTATTTCTGATAAGGCGTAATGGAGGAACAAATAATCCCTTGTAATGCTTCGCTATATTCACCAGACTGGTTCATCCATGACATATACCCAACGGAGAAATAAGGATAGATGCTTAGTTTTCGTTTCTCGGATGAAAGATTTGTCACTTTCACACGCCAAAGCTCCATCGCTTCATCTTTTGGTAAACTCAAGGTCATTTCAATCAAAATATCATTTCGTTGAACCTTCCAAACAATATTCTTCTTTCCTACCTTAAATGAATACTGATCAGGAAGGATACGCATAGGTTCATAAGGGGCAGAAAACGTATCGCCATTCTCTTCATCCTTTATAAAAACAAAACGACCAGGATGATGAGCATAATAAGGTTGTTCTGGCTGCATAAATGTCTTTGCTTCCAAATTGGGTGCATGAGAGTATTTAGCAGGTTCTGGTTGCATAAATTGCGAAACGGCATAGCCTCGACAATTGACATGAATCATCATCTTATTGTTCCATAAAAAGCCTGAAGCCTTTGGCATACTTGTTGGACTCGTTAATTCATACGATTCATTGTTATCTGTTGCTCTAATCATGTTATTCCCTCTCTTCTGTTGCCTTGGTAACTGATATTTATCTATTACTTTTAAGCTAATGGTTTGTAATTGGTATTTATATGTGATTTTGTTGCTTCAATAATCCATAGACTGCCCCTAATAAATTGGCATGTTGACGAAGTTCACAGGTCGCAATTGTAGGTTTAATCTTTGCAAGGTCAATGGCTGAAATAATAGCATCTAGTTTTTTATTGACATTTGTGATCAAGTCTTCTCTAGCACTAATGCCGCCACCAATTAAGATGATTTCAGGGTCATAGATATAGTGGAGATTATAGATACCAACAGCAAGCAAATGATAAAATTCATCAATGGCTTTCATACAATCTTTGTCTCCAGCATCGGCCATCGAAAAAATCTCTTCGCCTGATAATTCTTCAGGGTCCAATTGTTTGGCTTTTGCCACCTTCCGGACCAGTGCTTTAGTCGATGCGGTTCGAGCCCATACATCATTACTATCGGAAAAATTGGTGTTAAGTAACATGTATCCAAACTCGCCACCATGAAGGTTTGCGCCTTTATGGAGGTGACCATCTTTAAAAATAGAACCTCCAATTCCAGTTCCGATGACCATGACCATCACATCTTTTTTCCCCTTCGCTCCACCCTTCCAGACCTCTGCATAGCCCGCACAGTTTGCATCATTTTCGTGAAATACAGGAAGGTTTGTACGTTCTGATACGAGTTTCTTGATATTGGGACCATGGATATAAGGGAGCGCGCTCGAGCCATATACCACCCCTTCATATGAAACCGCACCACAGCTGCTTATCGCAATTCCTTCTGCATCTGAACATGTTTTGCTATAGGTTTCGAGTAAATCTAGTAAACCATCGAGAGTTTTAGGTGTTCTCTCCTTCGATGAGTGAAGGATCTGCGCATCCTCATCGACAATTCCGCATTTCACATAGGTTCCACCAATATCAAAGGCAATGTATTTTCTCATGTTGTTTCCCTCGTTTGTTAGGATAGGACTAGACCCTTGGAATCTCATCGATTTCAAGGGTCTGACAGTGCTTTTTAGCTTATTTATAGAGTTCGTCATTCTCCACTTCGAACTCTTTGGTTTCGATGAGTTGCTTGTACCAGTACGCAGACTTCTTAAGTGAACGATTTCGGTTATTTTCTAGATCAATGGACACAAGTCCATAGCGATTCTTGAATGCGTTCATTGGTGATACATTGTCAGTGAATGCCCAAAGCATGTATCCTTTACAATTTGAGCCTTGTTCAACAGCTTTTAATAGCCATTTCAAGTGCTCGCTAATGAACTCAATTCGGTAATCGTCTTGAATGATGTTCTCTTCATTCTTGAATCTTCCTTCGTTTTCAACACCCATACCATTTTCAGCAATGAACCATTCGATATTTCCGTACTCTTCTTTCATTCTCATGGCCATGTCAAACATGATTTGCGGGTAGATTTCCCAGCCGCGGTAAGGATTCATTTTCTTACCAGCAAGCTCATGTTTTTCGTAGTAATATTCCGGATGGAATGGTGTGTCTTCATTCCACGCAGATGTACGAGCTTTTACACGGTGTGGGAAATATAAGTTAATCCCCACATAATCAACCGTATTTTCCTTGATCAGCTGAAGTTCTTCTGCTGTATGTTCGAACGTAATATCGTGTTTTTCCATTAATTCAAATAATTCTTGAGGGTATTCCCCTTTAATCGCAGGATCTAAGAAGACGCGATTGAAAAATAAGTCATAAATTCTTTCCGCTTTTTTGTCATGTTCTGAGGATGAACGAGCATAGGTAACCTCTGGATTTAGGATGGATCCAATTTTGGCACCTGTTTTTTCTTTTAATCCCATTTCTTTGAACAATTTAACAACCTTCGCAGTAGCAAGACCTTTGTTATAGTTCCATTGCATCCATTTTTTTGTATTTTGTTCAAATGGCCAACGAATGGAATCTAAATAGACACGCGTTTGAACAACAACAGGCTCATTGAAAACAAACCAATGCTTCACACGGTCGCCATAGCGTTCAAACACTTTTTCAGCATATTTAACAAATAATTCTACAACATGCTTAGAGCCCCAACCGCCGTATTTTTCAAATAAGTATGCTGGTTGCTCATAGTGTTCAAGGCAAATCATCGGTTCAACACCATTCGCAATCAGTTCATCTATTACATTTCCAATATAGCTTGCATATTCTTCATCAACGATCGCATTTTCATAATCAGTTAAGAAGCGTGACCAGTTGATGGAGGTACGGTAATGAGTAAGTCCGATCTCCTTCATAAAGCCAACATCTTCTTTATATCGATTGTAAAAATCAGTTGCAACCGCTGGGCCATAGCCGTTATGCCATACATTTTTATTGTTTTTATACCATAGGTCTAGGTAAGAATCTTGGAAATCCTTTTTCCCCGTCCAGCCTTCTGTTTGCCAAGCTGAAGCTGCAGCTCCAATGATAAAATCCTCCGGTAGCCTCATTGTTTGTTTTTCCATTTCTCATCTCTCCCCATGTTATGTTCTCGTTTTATAATTTCACAAATTTCCGGTAGTCTGTCGGAGTCATTCCTGTCACCTTTTTGAACACGGCAACAAAATACTTGTATTCGTGAAATCCTACTTGTTCCGATATTTCATTCACTTTAAACGGTGTTTCCGCAAGTAACACTTTCGCTTCTTCTACTCGTAACTGGTTCACATATTCATTAAAGTTAACGCCCGTTTTTTGCTTAAATAAGGAGCTAAAGTAATTCGGAGTAATATTAATGACATCCGCTACTTCGTGAACCTTAATATTCGTCCGGTAGTAATCCCTAATATAGTTCTTCGCCTGATCGATTAGCATATCTTGTTTGTCCAAACCTTTTAGAAGTAAATTCTTTGTCTGTTCTACAAGTCTTGCATAAGTTCCCTTCAATTCCCCAATTGAAATGGATCGATCATTCCAAACAAACAGTAGCTCAAAAGATTCACTGTGAATTTCTTTTGAAAAGGGTTCCTCTCCAAGAATGCAGGTAAGTAAGATATTCTCCTCTGTAAAAAATGAGATAGAGTTGAGTCCATATTCTTGTAACCCATGCTCTATTGTTTTCTTCCACTCATTTTTAAAAGACCGAATCTCTTCAGAAGAGAGGTTTGCTACTTTTTCCGTATATTGCCGTTGCATACTGACAAATGGAAAAATAGGTATGTGCACATACCTTTCCAGTTGAGTAGGATTATCCCCTTGCAGATCAGATAGCTGCTGAATCATAGCATTCTGCAATTCAGCTTCGTATTGTTCCTTTTGCCTCTTTTGTTCTAATTTGATTTTATTTTTGATTTGGTTTACCACTTCGACAAGCTCATCAATATCAACCGGTTTTAACAAATAATCTTTCACACCGACCTGAATTGCTTTTTGTGCATACGCAAACTCATCGTATCCGCTAATGATAATGGTGCGAATATGCGGGAAATGTTCATGTAGATAGGTTGCAAGTTGCAAGCCATCCATCTTCGGCATCCTGACATCGGTAATCACAATATCAATGTTTCCATGTTGGATTACTTTCTGAATGGCATCTTCACCATCGTGTGCTGTATCAACCACTTCCACACTGATGGTTTCCCAAGGAATCGTTTGCTGCAACCCGCGAGAAATAATAGGCTCATCATCCACTATTAACATCTTACATGTCATGACTCATCACCTGCATTCTCTACCTGTTTTGTGTCCCATAAAAGGGGAAGTACAAGCCTAACCAATGCGCCTTCTTCAGGTTTTTCGATACGTAATCCGTAAGGTTCTCCAAACACAATGGATAGTCGCTCATTTATATTACGAAGGGCGTAGCCTGTATCCGTTCGTTCACTCTTGAAACCCCATCCGTTATCAATCACGTCAATCCAAATCTGATCATCGACTTTATAGCAACGAATCGTGATGACTCCTTGATTAGGCAGTTCGTGAAACCCGTGCTGAATGCTATTTTCAACGAGGGGCTGAATCAATTGTTTCATGATAAATGTCCGCTTGATGTCATCATCCATATCCACGTAGAATGCAAGGCGTTCTCCAAGGCGGCTCTTTTGTAGTTCTAAATAAGACTTAATATAATTCATCTCTTCTTCGAGCGTTACCCATGTTTTTCCCTGATTAAGATTCATCCGGAACACTTTCGATAATTGCTCGATCTGCTGTCCTGTTTCCATTGCGTTTTCAAGTCGTGCTGTCCACCGAATCATGTCTAACGTATTGTAAAGAAAATGTGGATCAATTTGGTTTTGTAGGGCCTTTAACTCTGATTCTTTTTGCTTAATCTTCAGCTTGTATTCTGTATCAATGAGCCTTTGGATGGTCTTCACCATTTTGTTAAAGCGCATCCCCAAGCTCCCAATTTCATCATTTGACGTTACCTCTACACTTGCAGTAAAATCTCCTTTTTCAACCTGTCGTGTTTGGTAAGTTAAGTCGATGATACGTTTGATATGGGTGCGATAAAAACCAACTAATGCAATAGCGCCAAAGATCAAAAGAAGGAAAATCATATACCCTACTGAGCTCCGAACCTTATAAAGCCCTTTAACCAGATCCTTTTCCTTGACCATCACAACCGAAGTCCAATTTGTCCCACTGAGCTTTTTCTTAACGACTTTGTACTCCTCATCCTCTAACGTAATGTCATACGTAGGCTGTTCCCCTTGACTTAGCCAGTCAATAAACTCCCGATCCGGAAATGTTTGTCCGATAAGAGATGGATTTGAATGGAGAATGACTTCACCCTTACTTGACATCAACAGATAATTTCCTTGTTTCACATCAAAGGCTTTGAGAATCTTTTCTTGGTCAAGACGTATTCGTACCATCCCAATCGGTCGATCGATATCGTTTATATCGTTAATCACCCGAGATAGGCTTATGACATATTTCTCTCCACCCCAACCGCTCTCAACCTTGTAAGAATCACTCCATATGGGTAATCCCTTGCCTTCCTCTGCAGCCAGGTCTAAGCCATTTTCGTCTGCAGAAACCGGTTCACCAAATGTTAATTCACCACTAACCCCTTTTAAAAGAATGGATGAAATATACTCATTTGACATGAGCTGAAAGGTAAAATAGCCTTTCATTCCTTCCACATTTTGATTAAAGGAGGTGGAAGTTTCTACTGATGAATTAAAAAATGTACGGAAGTCCTTATTGTAAATCATGTAAGCGGACATACTCTCGACATCGCGGATGATGGACATAAGTTTTTGTTCATCTTTACTAAGTCGGTCTAAGATGTCTTCCTCCACTTGTTTTTTTAGCACTTCCGTTGTTTGGTTATAGATGAGTATTCCAAATAATGCTGTTGGAATAGTGATAAAAACAAGGAAAATGAGTAAGAACTTTCGTCTTAAGCCCCAGTTTTGGATCATTTTGCATTCAACCTTTATGTTATACCCCAAGTTGTGGGGGGATGAAGACAGGAACGGTAACCCATAAGCTGGAGTTCAAAACCCAACCTTATCCTTTTACCGCACCAGCCGTCATACCTTTTACAATATTCTTTTCAAAAATGATATAGAAAATTACAATTGGAATTAATGACATCGTTAATCCAGCCATTTGTGCGCCATAATCTGTTGTAAACTGACCAGCAAATTTCGCAAGTCCTAATGGCAGTGTTTGTAGTTCTGGATCATTAATTAGAACTAACGCGAACGAAAATTCGTTCCAATTGTAGATAAAGTTCAAAATCATAACCGTCGCTAATGCCGGACGTGACATTGGCAAGATAATCGACCAGAAAATACGGAATATTCCACAACCATCCATAACCGCTGATTCCTCAATATCCTTAGGAAATGCCTTCATGAAGCTTGTTAAAATAAAAATCGTAATTGGCAAATGGAATGCGATATAAGGGAACAGTAGTGTAATTGGTGTATTTAATAGACCTAAATTTTTCATCAAAATAAACATAGGTACTAATGTTGCATGAATTGGAATCAATAATCCAAACACGAAAAATCCATATAACCATTTACTCAACTTGAAATCAAATCGAGATAAGAAATAGGAAGCTAATGCCCCGATAAAAACGGTTAAAGCTGTTGCTGTTACCGTAACAAAAATACTATTTTTAAATAGTACTCCCAGGTTCGCAATTTCCCACGCATTCGCAAAGTTATCGAATACAAACTCCTTAGGGAATCCTAACTGGTTCACCGCAAATTCCTTATCGGATTTAAAGGCGTTGATTGCCATCCATAGAATTGGATATGCATTTATTATAGCGAAAAAGATTAACGCAAGATAAATAAGTGGTTTCTTACTACTTTTTTGCTTCGATACTTTATTCGTTTTCTCCACTATGTCCACCTCCTATATCATTTTCTTTCCTAATACTTTGTTGACGACAGCAATTAAGATAAGACTAAAGAAGAAAATGAATACAGACACAGCACTACCATATCCATATTGTAATTTCGAGAATGTTTCATTAAACATATAGAGTGCCATAACATCTGTTGAGTGGGCTGGTCCACCATTTGTCATGACATAGATTAAGTCAAATGTCTTCAAGCTACCTGAAATACATAGGATAACCGCAACTAATATGGTATCCCAAATCATCGGAACCGTGATTTTCCAAGTGGTGGCCCATTCAGATGCTCCATCCATCTTGGCTGCTTCTAATACTTCACCAGGTACATTTTGCAAGGCTGCTAAGAAGATAATCATGTACAGACCAACGAACTGCCAAATGACAACAACTAAGACAGCGATCATGGTCCATTTGGTATCCCCTAACCAGTTTTGCGCTAGAGAATCAAGTCCAACTGTTCGTAACACTTCATTGATTAACCCGTTTCGAGAATTATAAATTAAGCTCCATGTTAATGAAATAACAACTGTTGATAAAACAACAGGTAAAAAGCCAATCGTTCTAAATAGCTTTGCACCTCTTATTTTACGGTTAAGTAAGAGCGCGATGAATAATGCGATCGGGACTTGCCCCAATACAGAAGCTAATACGACATAAATATTATTTTTTACTGAATTCCAAAAAAGAGGATCCGAGAATAACTTTTTAAAGTTGTCTAATCCAATAAAAGTCATTTCATTGAATCCGTTCCATTCCATTACTGAATAATAAAAGGACTGGAGAATTGGATAGATGGCAAACACAACGTAGAGGATGAAGGCCGGTAAAATTCCTAATACGATTGCGACCTTGCTAGTCTTTGTTAATTTCATGTTCTCCCCCCTAAATGCTCACAGGTTACTTAGAAATCAAGTAACCTGTGATGGACATTATTTGCTTTCTGCTTCTTTTTGCATTTCTTTTGCAAGTTGTTCAGGTGTTTTGTCACCTAATGTAATGGATTGAAGACCATTGTTGATAATATCTGTTAATTCAGGTGTTAATGTTGCATCGTATACAGGTGCTAATCCACCTTTTACATAACTATTTGCATCCTGGAAGATTTGTGGAATGCTGTCATCCATCTCAACATCTGCAGGTACAATAATGTTTGCTTTAATTAAACCTTGGTATAACTCTTCATCATAGTAGTATTTTAGGAATGTGAATGCTGCTTCTTGTTCTTCTTCACTTAACTGGCTGCTAACTGCGATACCGCCACCAGCAACACCCGCGATTTTTGCTTGATCTCCATTTCCACCTTCAAAGCTTGGGAATGGTGCTACACCGATGTTATCCGCATTTTCAACACTGTCTAAAATTGGACCAATTGCCCATGAACCTGCAAAGTGCATTGCAGAAGTACCTTTAATAAATTCATTTCTTGATTGAGCTTCATCAAGAGTATTCATATCTTCATTAAATGCATTCATTTTTGTTAATTCATCAATTACTGATAATGCACTAACAAACTGTGGATCTTCAAAAGAAGCTTCTCCGCTCAATGCTTTGTTTAAGAAATCACTTCCTGTAAAACGATCTCCGATTGTAGAGATGTATACAGACTGTAATGGCCAAATTGCTTTGTTACCTAAAGCAATTGGAGTAATACCTTTTTCATCAAGTGCTTTTACAAGTTCTTTAAACTCTGCATATGTTGCTGGAAACTCATCGTATCCAACCTCTTTTAGCATTTCTTTATTGTAATAAATTAAGCTTGTAATACTTACGTTACCTGGGATTGCGTAATAGTTTCCATCAACCGCATAGTCTTGAAGGATTGAATCTGGAATAACCCCTTCCCAATTATCAATGATTGGGTTAAGTGGAAGAATTGCTCCACCTTCAGCTAAAGGCGCTGTTCTTGCACCAGGCCATACACGCATTAAGTCAGGTAATTGATTTCCTGCTGCCTGTGTTCTTAGTTTTGTTTCATATTGATCATGAGGAATTTCTTCGATTTTCACTTGAATATCTTCATGCTCTTCGTTAAATTTCGCAATAATGTCTTTTGAAAGTGTATTTTCCGGACGATCTTCGGTCCAGTCAGTCCAAAGATTTAACTCGATTGCGCCATCCTTTGAAGAACCTTTACTTTCTTCGTCTTTGCCACCACATGCGGCTAGTGCCAACAGCATTACAGCTGCCAGTAGGATAAATCCTAATTTCTTCATATATATTCCTCCCTTTTTATCTTCCGTTGAAGCGTTTTCATCATCTTACAATGATTATTATACCGCTTTCATTTTTTTCAACTATCCTACAAATCTATAAAAACATCCAAAATTCTCGGCGAGCTAATTTCGGTTAAATACCTTGGCTATACGCCTGAAAATCAACGTTTTCATATAGCAGAATACTAATTTCACAGTATAACAGCTATGCTTACATACTTCTTTTCCACACAAAATCAATTCAAACAAACGATTGATTGAATTTATAGTTTCATGACATTACTGGCTTAGACCATTAAACAAACGTTTGTTTGAAATCGACTTTCATAAGAAAAGCCCGATTAGTACAGATTTCGTACTATCGAGCCGTATTTTTTCTACTATAATATAAGATTGTGTTGGATTAGTACATTAGGTAAAACAAGGGGACAGCGGAACCGTCCCCCTTGTTTCTATTTGTCAACTACAAAATGAGGATTGTGTAGGATTTCATCAACTATCTCTTCCGTATTTCTAAGATTCGTGTCTAATAAGTATGGATGATTTTGAGGACTGGATTCCAATTGTTCTAATAAAAATAAGGCGCGGTCAATTAATTCAATATCTCCCCGCTTGTTAATCCGTTCAATGAGTGTCTCCTTATCTGCTCTCAATACAATATAGTTCAGTGTAACTTGCAAATCAGAAATTTGTTTGTTAAACCACTCAAGTTCATCTTCTACCACAAAGTCAATGACGACATTATAGCCATTTTGAATAAAACGTCTGGTTACATGGAGGATATTCTGCCACGCTAATCGCAAGGATGTCTCCCATGATGCTTCTGCTCCATATTCAAACATGTGTAAGAACTTATCACCTTCAATAAGAATACAGTTTTCAACCTTTTGAGCTAGACTTTTTGATGTTGTTGATTTCCCGACACCAACTGGACCTGAAACGAGAAAGATTTTTTGATTTGACACTGGTACGATTCCTTCCTAAGCTTAATTTCGTATGACAAAAATCATCCTCATTTTCCATCTACACCGAGTGCAATTGCCCCCGCCAATCCAGCATTGTCTCCCAATCCCGGTAGAACAATGTAGTTGTCTATATTCTCTGGTGTTATTTCTGGAAGTGCGACATAGCCATTGAGCAATTCCAACACTTGTTTTCGTACTAACGGCAGTAAGTGCTCTTGTTTCATCACGCCTCCGCCAACGACAATCTTTTTCGGAGATAAGACCAAAATATAATTCATTAATGCTTGCGCTACATAATAAGCTTCCATTTCCCATACTTGCGGATGGTCTGTTAATTCTTGGCCCTTTTTGTTCCATCGTTTTTCAAGGGCGGGTCCCGCTGCAAGACCTTCTAAGCAATCCCCATGATACGGACAGAAACCATCAAACGTATCATTCGGATGACGCTTCACCAAGATATGGCCCATTTCAGGGTGAGTTAATCCTTGGTATGGCTTACCATCGATGACAGCTCCGACACCAATTCCCGTTCCTACTGTCATATATAAGCAACTGTCAAAACCTTTCGCAGCACCCCAAGTTGATTCAGCTAATGCTGCTGCGGTTACATCCGTATGAAAACCAATGGGGACATCAAACTGTTTTTTAAGTTCACCGACGATATTATAATTTCTCCATTTTACCTTTGGTGTTTCTGTGATATATCCATACGTTTCGCTTGCTCGATCTACATCAATTGGACCAAAAGAGCCAATCCCGATTGCCTCAACCTCTTTTTCATGGAAAAATGAAAAAACCTTTTCCATTGTTTCTTCTGGTGTGGTGGTTGGGAATGTCACTCTTTCGATAACTTCCCCGTGTTCATTTCCGATTCCACAAACAAATTTTGTTCCGCCGGCTTCGATTCCGCCAATTAACATATCATCCAACCTTCTTTCCAGTTTAGATTGCTACTAACGGGACAGGGCGAGAATCCCATATCCCGCTTTTTTATACTGCTGGACAAATTCCATTGTAAAGTCACGTCTTAGCAATGGTTTGATTACCCGTTCGTCTCTACCTTACTGTATCGAATTGATTGCTGATACACGTAACATATCAAGATCAACTTTTTCATTCTCGAGATGGCCGATTTCGATAGTCTTCGATTCGTTTGGCAATAAATCAAAGAAATTATCACTAAAATGAATTTTCTTTGCTGGTATTTCTAGTTTTACCATCCTTGCAAGATTATCTGTTTTAATCGTAGCCGTTTGGTTCTCTTTGTCTACGACTACATCAAGTTGAGCTTGTGGAAGGGCTAAGTCTTTTTGGTCTCTTAAATAATACACATTGTGTTGTGCTTTACCATCTGTAGAAGAAAGGTGTACAACCACCTCATTAGCTGGGTACCCTTTTAGCACCTCTTCTTCTGTAAAACTTGTAATCTCAACTGAAGAATTCCCCTTAACCTCAACAGGGATTGTCGTCTTAAACAATTCTTCCCCATTAAAGCTTTCAATCTTTAACTCTAGTTCATCCGTATATGCCTCTACATAATCATTAACAACCCAAATCTTCAGGTCACTTCCTACATCATGATCAATCGTTAGTAATAACGGGTGGAAAAATTTCTTCGCATAGAAGTATGATGCCTTAGGTAGTTGATAATAATCAATCATTGACCAACTTGTACCTGGCCAGCAATCATTTAGCTGCCATACAAGCGCACCGCTTGTAAACGGCTTGTTACGACGATAATGCTCAATTCCACATTTCAATCCTTCTGCTTGGGTTAGCATAGAGAAATTCATATATTCCTCAATATCCGTTGGGATGCCCGTGTAACCTTCCATTAACATGATGCCTTTTTGGTGATGATAATCCTTGTTGCGATAAGACATTTCATCACTGCCCCAGTAGAAGGTTCCTTCAGGAAGATTATCTTCTAATGTAAAACGATTGGCTGAAGCATGCATACCAAACTCACTACTAAAACGGGTAAAATCCTTTTTATAGTTTTTGAAAGATACACCTTCAACACTATAATCCTGCCCTAAGTTCTCTCCAAACTTTCGAGGTTCCACATTACCATGCCATACCTGCCAATTGTGACGGTCTCCCACTTCTTGAGAATCATGGTCATTGCCACCATATGGAGAGCTTGGCCAATAAAGGCGACTCGTATCCAACTCGTCTAGTAATTCAGGAATCAACTCATGATAGATTTTTTCACCGTAAAATGGGGTGTTGATGTTTCCTGCTGTATATTCCACTTCATAAAGCCAATCATTTTCGTTGTTTCCACACCATATAGCAATCGATGGGTGATTACGTAGCATTTTGATGGCTGCCTCTATTTCGGTTCGTACATTTTGCATATAGTTATAGTTGTAATCCGGGTATAGCGCACATGCAAACATGAAATCCTGCCAGACTAGCATACCTAGACGATCACATTCCTGATAGAAGATGTCTCTTTCATAGATTCCACCGCCCCACACACGAATCATGTTCATATGTGCCTCTCTAGCTTGCGTTAAGAGCTGGCTATATCTTGAATCAGGTGTTGCTCCGATAAAACTATCAATTGGGATCCAGTTTGCACCTTTCGCGAAAATTTCTACCCCATTTAGTACGAAGGTAAAACGGTTATTACCTTCCGCATCCTTTTGCATCACCTCAATGGTACGAACACCAACCTGTGTTGTTTCCGAATCGATCGTCTCATCGTCACACAGTAGTTCAACATCAAGCGTGTATAGGTGAGGTGTACCTAAATCATGCGTCCACCAAAGCTTTGGATTTTCAAGTTCGATTGTAAAATTCACATGGTTTCTCGTTACCTGAGCTGTTTTGATCATCCCATTACTTCCATCATGAAACTTCACATTCACAGCTAATGGCTTATTGCGAACAAACGTCTTCGTGTCGACATCAATTTCGACGATCGCTCTATCATTCTTGATTTCTACTGTTCTTGCAAAAACACTATCAATCTTGGCTATTTTTCTTTTTTCGAGTCGAACCTCTTTCCAAATACCTGTCGTTACGATTTGCGGACCCCAATCCCAACCAAAGTGAGACTGAGCTTTACGAGCCCAAATCCGATCCTTCCCATAACCAGCCCAATAGTTCTTTTCCTTTTCCTTTAATACATCAGCTACCACATCAAATTTAACCGCAATGATGTTTTTTCCATCAAGGACCTCTCGTGTTACATCGAATACATGAGGAATATACATATTTTCAGTAGAGGCAATTTCGCATCCATTTAAATAAACCGTTGCATACGTATCGAGTCCTTCAAAGATTAATTCTAAGCGCTCATCGGATTGGAGATTTTTCTTATCATAGTGAAACTCCGTACGGTACCACCAAATTTTTTCCGAAACCCATTTAGATTTCAAATCATTATGTCCAAAGAATGGGTTATCGATTAATCCCTTTTGAATTAACGTCGAATGAACATCACCAGGTACATTTGCCGTCATCCAAAAATGATCAATATAGTCTGGAGCAGCGATTACTAAATCACGTTCTTGGCCTTCCTCGAAATACTGGATTTTCCAGTTATGTGTTAGTTTCATTTGTTGTCATCCTTTTCGCTTCCATTATTCAATACCTTCAAACATTCAATGCTCGGTAGATTTCCTCAATATGAACCTCAGCTAGTGCCATTACTTGATCTGCACCGCCATAATAGATTTTCACGATATCATCTTCGAATAATGCACCACATGTGAAGACAACATTTCCAAAGAATCCTTCTACTTCGTATGGTGCTTCAGGAACAAGAATTGGGGATTCTGTTTTTGCTAAAATCTTATTTGGATCTTCTAAATCAAGTAATACAGCACCTAATGTGTAACGATTGTCACGGTCTGCACCATGATAGATTTCAATCCAGCCTTTTTCCGTTTTGAACGGAACAGCTCCACCACCAATTTTTTGTGATTGCCAGCCTTCTTCCACACCCATTAGGAATTTATGCTCTCCCCAATGTGTTAGGTTTGGGGAAGTGGCCGTCCACATTTCACCACGTCCAATTTGCTTTGGAACTGGACGATGAAGCGCAAAATAATTTCCATTAATCTTTTCAGGGAAAATCGTCACATCTCGATTTTCGGTTGTAAAAATAATCCCAAGTCGTTCTACTGATTTAAAATCCTCTGTTCTCGCCAACGCAGTTGTAATCCCTTTATCTGAAACAGCTGTATAGTTAATATAGTAAAATCCATCAATAAAGCTAATTCGAGGATCTTCAGCACCAAATGCTTCATAACGATTGTTCGGAAAGATAAATGGCTTTTCGTCTACGATAAAGTCGACACCATTTTTGCTTCGCGCAATACGTAAATGGGACATCGAAGTTAAATACACATATGTATCAATATCTATTTGCTTCACTTTTCGAGGGTCGGAATAATCATACGCTGGATTGTTACGGTCAAGATCCAACACATCTACATAAAACTCTTCCCCATCACTCTTTAAAACAGGTACAGTTAGTACATCCGGATTGGTTTGTACAGGCCGCTCTGCTACACGCATCAGTAAAATAATCTCATCTTCATATCGTGCAACACCCGCGTTGAAAACGCACTCAATTGTAAAATCAGGACGTGACGGTATGACATCTTGCGGTCTAATGAGAGGGTTCTTCATACTTCTCTTTATGTCCATTTTTGTTTTCACTTCGTAACTCCTCCTTATAAAACCCTATCGAATCATATTGTTCCAATAATAATGGGGCATGAGAAAAATCCCCTACCCCATCGTCCCTTTTATGGATGAGAAACAATTAATTCCAGGTTCCCTTTCACTTCAAATTCACCTAGTCCCGCTGGTAAGATAAAGTGACTGCCTTTCTTAATTGAAAAACTACCTTCTTCTGTTACAATTTCAGCAGTACCGCTCAATACACTGCAGATTAGAAAAGGCTTGTCCTGATGGAAGGCTGCAGAATCCTCAATATCCCATTTGTACACAGAGAAGTAATGTTCCTTTACAAAAGTAGTAATCGTAGCACCTGAAATTTGTTCAATGCTAGGCTTTACTGTCACCTCTTCATGTGGAATGGTGCTTACCTCGATTGATTTCTGAATATGCAATTCACGCTTGTTCCCATTTTGATCGACTCGGTCATAGTCATAGACGCGGTAGGTTGTATCGGAGCTTTGCTGGGTTTCCAAAATAAGAACACCCGAACATAGGGCATGAATGGTTCCACTTGGTACATAAAAGAAGTCGCCCGGCTTTACCTTCACACGACTCATTAATTGGTCCCACTTGCCTTCTTCAATCATCGAAACAAACTGCTCTTTCGTTTGAGCTGTATGCCCATAGATAATTTCTGCATCATCTTCACAGTCGATTACATACCAGCATTCGGTTTTACCAAGTTCGCCATTTTCATGCTCGTTCGCGTACTCATCATTTGGATGGACTTGAATCGATAAATCATTATTGGCATCTAGAATTTTGGTTAGAAGTGGAAATACGTCCCCTTCCATATCACCGAAGAGCTCGCGATGTCCTTCCCACAGTTCCCCAAGGGTTTTCCCTTCATAGGGACCTTGATTTACAACACTCTGCCCATTTGGATGTGCAGAAACAGCCCAGCACTCGCCTGTTAAGTCTGATTCGATTTGATAGCCAAATTCCGTTCGTAATTTAGTACCGCCCCAAATACGTTCCTGAAATTGTGGTGTTAGAAAAATTGGTTGTTTCACAATAGCACTTCCCTTTCCATTACTTCTGTTAATTAATCGGATAAAAATAAATGTAGTATTTCTTCAAATCCACTTTCTACAATAAATGAATCACTAATACAAAGGAACTGTATCCCGAACCTACTGTTTACATTCACTTGTGGAATGTCTTTGAATTAAATTAGCCGGGAGTAATATTTCTTGCATCGGTTCATTTGGATGATCAATTCTCCAGAGTAACTGTTTAAACGCATAAGATCCAAATAACTTTAAATCCATTGCCATTGTTGTGATTGGAGGATCAGATAGTTGAGATAATTGACCGTTATCAAAACTGCATACTGACACATCATCCGGTATTTTACGTCCTATACTCTTTAGTGATGAACTAACCATAAAACCATATCCATCATTGACACATAACCAAGCACTTGGCACGTTAGTTAACGATTTAATCGTTTGGTCAATTGCAGCACTATTTTCTTCTATATGAAGAAACATGACTTCCTCATTTCGCGTGATATTTCCATCCTTCAATGCTAATAAATACCCTTCCATCCGTTCGTAGTAGCTTGGTGAGAAATCAATATTCCCCACAAAAGCAATGTCGCGATGCCCCAAATCAATAAGGTGTTTCGTTGCTGTATAAGCTCCAAACCTATTATTCGTTAAGATTGCATCAGCTTGTATCAATGGATGATGATGGTCAATTAATACGGTAGGAATACCAGTGGAAATCACTTTGTTGATATATTCCAAACTGATATGAGATACGATGATGATCCCATCGACTCTTTTTTCTTCTATGAAACTTGGTAAAATTAAATGTTCCTTTGAAGATTCCGAAATCGATTGTATCAGAAGGTCTACTTTGTTATTAATGGCATTTTGTTCGATCGATAAAAAGATTTCTCCGAAAAAACTCTTAAGGGAAAAGGCAAATTCCGTAGCAATCAAGCCAATCGTTAGATTCCTTTTTTCTTTTGAGACTGTCTTTTTTCCTTTATATACATATCCTAGATCCGCTGCAGTTTTTTCAACTAATCGTTTGGTATCTGCACTCACTCCACTTTTTCCAGTTAAAGCTTGTGATACGGAGTTTTTTGAAATCCCCAATTTATCTGCAATATCTTGCATCGTTACTTTCTTTTTCATATTTCCTCCTAGATTCATTACGAAATCTTTTTGTAACGTTACAACAATAATACCACTAAAAATATCAATATGGAAGATAACAATCTAAATTTGACAAGATGTTGAAGAACTCCTTCTTCCTTGACACTAACGTTACATTAACATTATAATCAAAATGTAATTAATTCTAGTAACATTACAAATCTACATTTAACAACCTTGTAATTACCTTTGTAATTATAAAATACTATTTACGTATTTTATTAAGTTACTAGGAAAAAATAATTAAACCAACAACGAAACCTACCTTATGAACGCATTTTGTAAGCGATTAAACAAGGTAAGAGTAATTGTAAAACAAGGGGGAAATAAAAGATGAAGTTCAAAAAAACAGCTACACTTTTGGCCACAATTGGATTAACTGCAACTGCTTTATTCGGTTGTAGCACAGGTAATGATTCTTCTTCGGGCAATAAGGAAGAAGGAGTGACTACAATTGAGTTTTGGGCAGCTCCTAACCCAACTCAACAAGCTTTCTGGTCTGAAATGGCGAAGGAGTTTGAAAAGGAAAATGCTGATATTAAAGTCAATGTATCGGCTATTAAAGAAAGCCCTACTTCCGAGGCAAGTATTCAGTCTGCTATTGCAGCCAAACAAGCACCAACAATGTCAGAAAATATCAACCGCGGATTTGGTGCGCTTTTAGCTGAAAGTAAAGCCATTGTACCTCTAAATGAAATTGAAGGATTTGATGAGTTAGTTAGCACACGTCAAATGACAGAAACAATTGAAAGCTGGAAATCAGGCGATGGTAGTCAATACATCTTCCCGATTTACTCCAATTCCATGTTATTTGGCTGGAGATTGGATATTCTAAATGAACTTGGATTTGAAGAAGCACCAAAAACATATAGTGAAGTTCTTGATGTCGCTCAAAAATTAAAAGAAAAATATCCTGACAAATATGTGTGGGCAAAACCAGATTTAGCAGACCCAACAGCATGGAAGAGATGGTTCGACTTCTTTATGCTCTATAATGCTGCTTCTGATGGTAATGCATTTGTACAGGGCACTGAGTTTGTTGGAGAAAAAGAAGCTGGAACTGAAGTATTTGAATTTGTTCAAAATCTAGTAAACGAAGATGCGGTATTAACTGCACAAGTAACAGATCCGTTTGAAGAAGGCACAGGAATCTTTACAGATGTTGGACCTTGGACTCCAGGTTCTACTTGGAAGGAAAAATATCCTGAATTGGTATATGGCGAAACTTATACACTAAGTCTACCACCGGTTCCAGATGATATGGACCCAGAAAATGCAAAAACATTTGCTGACGCAAAAGGTGTCGTAGTCTATGCTTCCGCAACTGAAGAAGAACAAAAAGCAGCAATGGAGTTTTTAACTTGGGTGTACTCTAATCCAGATGCTGACTTAAAATGGCTTCAAACGACAGACCTTCCTCCAGCAAGAGATGATTTAGGTTCAAATGAAGCATTTGCAGCTTATTTTGAAGAAAAACCATTTATGAAAGCTTATGCAGAAGCTGTAGCATTAGGGGTTCCATCAATGGAAAATTCTAAATACAACGAAATTCAAACAGTTATCGGACAATATGCATTCAATAAAATCGTGAAAGGCGAAATCGACCCTGAACAAGCCTGGAACGATATGGTGGATGCTATTGAGGGGGAACTTAAGTAATGCAAAAAACATCAAACGGTATGGGCTGGCTATTCACTAGCCCATACGTTCTTTTTGGGATTATATTTTTCTTTATACCTCTTATCTGGTCATTATTTTTAGCGTTTACGGACTGGAATTTGATTTCACCAGAGTTTAACTTTGTTGGCTTTAGTAATTTTATTGACGCAATCAAAAGTCCTGGTGTACAAGCAGCGTTTTTTAATACCTATAAATTCCTTATTATTTACGTACCAATCGTAGTGGCATTGTCATTGACGGTTGCCATTGTTGTCAATGGGCTACCAAAATTTAAAGGGTTTTATTTAATAGGTTTCTTTCTTCCCTATTTATCTTCTGGCGTTGTATCTTCATTAATTGTCAATGGAATTCTTTCATATAATGGTCCACTGAATACGTTTCTTCGAGAAAAGATGGGTATTAATATTGACTGGCTTGGAACGCCTACGGCCGCATTAATTGTTGTGTCTTTCATGCTTGCATGGAAATTCACAGGTTATTATGGGTTGATTTTATTCTCTGGATTAGCAGGGATTAATAAAGAAATCTATGAAGCTGCAGCAATTGATGGTGCATCCAGATGGCAAACCCTTTGGAAAATTACCATCCCTCAATTATACCCAGCATTGTATACAGTTCTCATTTTGGCAATTGGTGTTAGCTTCGGTATCTTCACAGAAGTGTATCAATTAACGGGTGGAGGCCCTAACAATGCAACCAATACATGGCAAATGGAAATCTTCACAAGAGCATTTACGAACTTGCAAGCTGGTTATGCATCCGCAATCGCTTTAATAGCAGCCGTTGTTACATTTGTCTCTATTTATATTATTAGAAAACTTATTGAATTGTGGGGTAAACGAAATGGTTGGAGCTAAGAAAAATTATATCGTTCGCTACCTTATTGCATCTATCTTGTTACTGATTATGGTTTATCCGTTTATCTACCTGATTTTAAATTCATTTGCGGATTGGTCTCAAGTTGATAAGAAATTAATCCCGTCAGAATTCACATTACGTTCCTATGAATGGTTATTTTCAGGTGGAGATGTTGGTATAGCTCGTCCATGGCTTAACGCCTTCTTTAATAGTGTGGTCGTATCCCTTGCATCAACCTTTTTAATGATGCTAGTCGGAGTGTTAGTTTCTTTCGCTCTATCAAAGTTAATTTTCAAAGGAAGAGATTTCGTCAATAACTTTGTATTGTTCCATATGTTCTTCCCTGCCTTAATTTTATTAATTCCTACCTTCTTATTAATCGAACGAGTAGGTTTATACGATACGTATCTTGGTTTAATTATTCCAAAGGCGGTTAGCTTATGGGCGATATTCATGTATACCAATTTCTTTAAAGCAATACCCAACACCTTTATCGAAGCTGCAAAACTAGACGGTGCTAGTAATTTGCAAATCTTATTTAAAATCATTTTACCGATGTCGAAATCAATCACAACTGTTATTTTCCTATTCTTATTCACAGAACGCTGGACGGAATTATTATGGGATATGATCGCTGTTCGTAGTGATGAAATGTTGACATTAAACGTATTAATTTCTCAAATGTTCGGCCCTTACGGTGGTTACCCAGGACCAATGTATGCAGCTTCTGTTCTCTTAACCATCCCAGTTATTATTTTATTCTTGTTCTTCGCGAAAAAGTTCCAAGAAGGGATGCAATTTACACTTAAATAATCTGGAGGTTTATTGTGGGTAATTGGTGGAAAAAAGCAGTCTTTTATGAAATTTATATGCCTAGCTTCTGTGATGGCAATGGCGATGGGATTGGAGACTTTATTGGAATCACATCGAAGTTGGATTATCTATCTAATTTAGGGATAGACGGAATCTGGTTAACTCCTTTCTATCAATCACCAAAAGTAGATAATGGATATGACATTTCCGATTATTATTCTGTTGATCCAGACTATGGCACAATGCGTGACTTTGAGAACTTTCTCGAAGAGGCTCATGCAAGAAACATAAAGGTCATTGTTGATATCGTATTGAATCATACTTCATCTGATCACCAATGGTTTCAGGAATCCAAGTCATCAATAGATCACCCAAAACGAGACTGGTATATATGGAAAGATCCTGTGGATGGCAAGGAGCCAAATAACTGGGAATCTTTCATGGGTGGATCAGCTTGGAAATGGGATGAAGTGACTGATCAATATTACTATCATGGGTTTGCTGAGCAACAAGTAGATTTAAACTGGACAAACCCAGAAGTCAAAAAGGCCATGTTTGATGTGATGAAATTTTGGCTTGATAAAGGTGTTGATGGTTTTCGCCTCGATGTGATTAATCATTTAAAAGTGAAAGATCATTACCCTAATAATCCAATTGATCCAAATACGAATAAGCAGTTACATGTGAATGATAAAGATCAGGACGGCATTCTTGACGTCATCAGAGAAATATCAACGTTTGTACATTCGTACCCTGATACATTTTTGGTGGGCGAAGTTGGCTCGGAAGATTTAACCGTATTAAAAGAATACTGCGGTACAAATAAAATGGATGTCGTCTTTCAATTTAATCTAGGTAGTATATCAACGCTTGATGTTAATCATATCTATCAACAATTGGTCGATATGGAAAGAGAATATCGTGATGATCAAACCCCTACCCTGTTTTTTGGTAGCCATGATATGTCACGATTCATATCAAGGTTTGCGATTCCTGGCTATGAAGAAGAAGTTGCGAAACTCATGGCGACTCTTATGTTAACTGCTAAAGGGGTTCCATTTATCTATTATGGAGATGAAATCGGAATGCGCGACCTGATCATTGAGGATATTTCCAAGATGAAGGATGTTCAGGGAGTTATTGCTTATCAGCTAGCGCTTCAAGCTGGTAAAAAGGAAAATGAAGCGTTAGCAGAAGCGAATCAACATGGAAGAGACAGCTCAAGGTCTCCTATGCAATGGGCGTCCACAAGCTATTTTGGTTTTTCCGAAGTAGAACCTTGGATTTCATTACCCGATAACGATATAACGGTGGAGAATCAGCTAGACAATGCTGAATCGATGCTTACTTTCTACCAAAAGGTAATCAAGTTAAGGAAGGCTATTCCTGCATTAGCTATTGGAAGGTATGAAACTCTTCAACTAGATAACAAGGTAATGATGTATAAAAGAACAGATGAGCATTCAACGATCATTGTGTATTTGAACTTTAATCGTGATTGTACAACGATTTCGTTGGATGCTGCTTGCAATGTCTTATTATCTTCGCGAAGAGCCTCCGTGGTGAATAATCAGGTGTTAGAGATAGAACTTCTACCATACGAAGCGATCATATTCGAGGAAAAGAGAGGAAGAGAGTAGTGCTCAAACAGAATGAAAAAAAAGTAATTTCTAGTATTCAATTACTTGAAGAATACCGTGCAAATAGAAAACAACCTTATGAAAAAAAGAGAATTGCTTTTTCAGGAGTAACGGACAGAGATATCTATAACATTACAGCCCCATTTCAAGATGAAGGAAAATGGGTAATTGCAGGACGAGTGGAAAAAAGGGATAGCGAGGCTTCTGAAGTCATGATTTTTGAAAACCATGACGATCAGTGGGTCTTGCGTGAGAATAGTCCGGTCTTTCAATTGCAGGATCCTTTCTTCACAAAGATTGGGGAAGAGTTGATTTTAGGAGGAGTAGAAACTTTCCCACACCCTACCCTCCAAGATGCATTGAGCTGGAGAACTGTTTTTTATCGCGGGAAAAACATTGCCACTTTAGAAAAGTTCTTTGAAGGCCCTGATGGCATGAAAGATTTACGTTTGGTGGAGTTAAAGGATGGCTCTATCGGTATCTTTACACGCCCTCAAGGAGAAAAAGGCGGCCGAGGAAAAATTGGCTTTACCAAAGTACGTACACTGGATGAGTTATCCATACAAGGTATCGACGGTGCACCATTATTTCAACAATTTTTAGATGAAGAATGGGGTGGCGCAAATGAGATCCACCTTCTTTCAAATGGCCTGCTCGGTGTCTTAGGACATATCGCACGGTTTGATGAGGCTGGAGATCGTCACTATTACTCCATGATTTTTGTCGTAAATCCAGAAACTGGCGATTACAGTAACATGCAGATCATTGCAGAGAGAGCCGATTTCTTGGAAGGACCCACAAAGCGCCCGGATTTAGTAGATGTCGTGTTTAGTGGAGGATTGGTTCGTAAAGCAAACGGAACAGCAGAATTGTATGCTGGCATAAGTGATGCAGACGCACAGGTGCTACTCATACCAGATCCTTTTCAATTATTTGAACAATAAAAGCATAGACAAGGATTAGGAAAAAAAGGAGGTTATTCACACTTGAACTTAGCGGAAAAAAGGGCACAGTTTGAACAAACCAAAACAATATATGAAACTGCAACACTCACCTTTATTGGTGTAGATGGTTATGACGTCTACAACACCTCCATCCCCTTTTTGTATCAGAATAAAACCTATCTCTTTGGAAGAGTAGAGAAACGTGAAGAATGGGCACGATCTTGGGTTCGTTTATTCGAGAATACCGGAAAGGATGAATGGACATTAGTGCAGGATTCCATGATCTATCAATTGGAAGATCCTTATATTTCATTTATTGATCATGAACTCGTGATGGGTGGCACCCACGTTCGTTATAAACAAGGTGAAGTGGATACCTTTTACGGTTATTTTTATAAGGGTACCGAATTAGACAATTTATATTACTTTACAACCGGTCCTGATTATATGAAGGATATTCGCCTTGTTCAGTTACATGATAACAAGATTGGCGTCTTTTCAAGACCAAGAAGCGAAGAAATCCGGAAAAAGTATGGCAGCGAGTCTATTGTAGGATTTACAACCATCAATCATGTTAATGAATTAAATGCAGAAGTGATTGAGAATGCCTCTATTATCGAAGGGTTATTCGATCAGGATGAATGGGGTGGTTGTAACCAATGTTATCTATTATCCAGTGGGTACATCGGAGTCATTGGACATAAATGCTACAATCAATCCACTGATAACGGAGAAGAACGTAAGGTGTATATGAATGTTTCGTTTGTTTTTGACCCTCATACGCATACATTACTAGATGAAAAAATCATCGGAACACGTTCTTGTTATCCAGAAGGACCTGCGAAACGACCAAATCTAATGGACTGTGCCTTTACTTCAGGAATCGTAGCGAGACCTGACGGGAAAGTAGATTTATATAGTGGGATTGGTGATACAGAAGAAGGAAGAATCACCATCGATAATCCTTTTGAAGGATATGGAGATATCGTCGAAGGGAAAATCAGATAGTTTGAATACGAATAAAATAATGTCTTTGAATTAGCTTTCTAATTCAAATTCAACAATAGGAGTTAAATTGATGAATATCTATCGTTATGAAGAAAATCCATTACTAACACCAATGGATGTCACACCGTATCATAAAAACTTTGAAGTAATTGGGGCATTTAATGCCGGAGTCACAGAATATAATGGTGAAACCATTCTTGTATTACGGGTTGCAGAGAGACCTCTGAGTGAAGATCCAAAAATTGTAAAAGCACCTGTATATAATCCAACAACGAACGAGCTGGAAGTAATTGAGTTAAGAACAGACGATCCAAGGTATGACTTTTCAGATCCTCGTGTGATTATCGATGTAGAAACAAACAAGTTTGCCTATTTAACATCGCTCTCCTATTTACGTTTAGCAAGAAGTAAAGATGGGCGTCATTTTACAATGGATGAGAAACCATTTGTGTATCCATCGAACCAACACGAAACATTCGGAATTGAGGACCCGCGTGTTACCAAAATAGATGACACCTATTATGTGTACTTCAGTGCCATTTCTCCAATGGGTGTGGGAGAATCCTTAGTATCTACGAAGGATTTAGAAACGATTGTCCACCATGGCATGATCTTTAGTCCAGAAAATAAGGACGTTACAATTTTCCCTGAAAAAATAAACGGAAAATATTATGCCTTACATCGCCCTGTACCGAGTGCAACCGGCGCTCCTCAAGTGTGGATTGCTGAATCAGATAATCTACTCTACTGGGGGAATCATCAATTTATATTTGGTCTACGTGATAATATGTGGGATGATGCACGGATAGGAGCTGGAGCGGTTCCAATCAAAACAGATAAAGGCTGGCTAGAACTTTATCATGGCGCAAGTAAAGATAATCGATATTGTATGGGTGCCGTCTTACTAAACTTAGAAGATCCTACAAAAATAATTGCTCGTTCCGAAAAGCCGATTCTTGAACCAGAAGCAAGCTATGAAGTCGAAGGATTCTTCGGAAACGTCGTATTTTCATGTGGAGCATTGGTTGAAGGTGACATTGTAAAAATGTATTACGGTGTTGCAGATACCTCAATGGCTTGTGCGGAATTAAGTCTATCTGAAATACTCGATTCATTAAAATATGAATGAACTAGAAACTACTAGACATTGAAATATTAATAGAGGACCGTACATTCACTATATATGTAAATGTACGGTCTTTCTTTTTTGTGTGTTCAACGATACTCTATTTATTAAAATCATTCCTTAACCTATTATTCGGGTCTATCCCGGTCGTGGCGTTTCGAGGCGTCACTATGACCTAAAAAAGAAATTTTCCAAAAATCAAACTGATAGTTTGATTTCCAACACACTCCAACTAACAGCGTGTTTCCATTTTGTTTTTTCTAGGATTTACTAGTCCTAGAGGTGATCTTTATGATAGATGTTGCAGTTATTGGTCAAAGTATTAAAAGATCTCGTAGAAAGAAAAAACTAAGCCAAGTAGAACTAGCAAAAACCCTAGAAATATCCAATAAATACTTAAGTGAAATTGAGCGTGGGATTGGAACACCTTCAGTAGATCTGTTATTGAGAATTGCAGTTGAACTTGATATTCATCCTGGAGAACTATTTGGGGATTTTGAGTTCACGAGCCAAATCAAACACCCTGAGTTAATGCTTAAATTAGATGAGATCTATCAAGATATCCCAAAGAAATACCACGAAGATATAGTAACCATGAACAGAACAATGGCGAAGTTCATTATTTCTGATCCAAAGATGAAATAATAATTGGTAATCTTATTACCTTTACTCCAATATTGTTGATAATTCACCTCTCCACCGACCAATAACGTTTCTCTTGAATAATATCCCCCGCACCACCACCACAAAAAAAGGAGCAAACCACATGAAAAACATTCAACTCACTTACGAAGTGAACCCCCACACAATGGCTATCCGTCCCGCAAAGGAAATCGAGTACTCAGCGATTGTCAAAGAGGAAAATCAAACCCTCTACATAAGACAAACTCCACTCCAAATCATTAAAGCAGCTTGCCTCGAGGGCGGCTCTACATACGAAGGCCGACGCAAAGCCGTCACCCATCTGACTGGAGCAATTCAAAAGGTACCTATTCCAATCAATCCCCGAAGAAATATGTTTGCGTTTCCCACTCACTCTCCTACCGCGTTTGAGTGCAATTGGATCTTCTACCACCATATAAAATCAATCGTACCTTCTCACCAAAGCAACACAATCCAATCCATTATTCATTTCAAAAATCAACAACAACTGCTTATGAACGAATCTTATTATCTATTAGAAAAGCAATACACCCGGACAACTATGTGCGTCTTACAATATTCAACACAAGAAAAAATGCAAGCGTATCCAATGCTAGGAATGTAACTATAGGTTATGAGGACTGGTCCCATGAATCAACATCATCTCCCTGAGACGCTGGACCTGTCCCTCAGACTTACTATTGACGCAGCAAACTGAACATAAAAACCCCCTGGATGCGAAACTACTGTCCCGCTCCCTCAAATTAAAACAAAAAGGATGAACGAACATGTCTGGAAATATACTACTGAATGAACGACCAATAATTGTTGTACCGACTCTTGCCAAATTGCTCGGTACGAATGAAAGTATTATCCTTCAACAGATCCACTACTGGCTCCAACGTAGCAAACATATCAAACTTAATCGAAAATGGGTATATCTCACCTATGATCAGTTGGTCGAACAAATTCCTTTCCTCTCAAAAAGCACGATTCGAAGAACAATTCTTAAACTAGAAAACAAAGGCTACCTAACCTCACAAAACTTCAATCGATTGAAACTAGACAAAACGAAATGGTACTCGATAAATTATGAGAATCTGAATGAATTAAAGGATGAGGGTTTTGGCGAGGACCTTACTTCCTTGGAGGAAAAACTTATTCCATCAGACCAACCTGAACAAGTGGAATGTTTAGATAGAGCAGACGATGTGCTCAACCTGGACAGCCCATGTGTTCAAATCGAACAGTCGAGCAGTCCAACTTGGCACGTCGAGGAGTTCAGTTTGATCACACCTATACCAAAGATTACTACAGAGATTACTACAAAGATTACATCAGAGACTTCTTCTTCTTCAAAAGAATTACAGCAAACCAATGAAAAAGAAGACCCGTTCCGATTCTTCGAGCAAAATGGATTTGGTACAATCGGAAGTTTTCTAGCTGATAAAATTAAGGCCTGGTGTAATGACTTATCAGACGAACTCGTGATTGAAGCTATGAAACTTGCTGTAGAAAATTCATCGAAGCGCTGGAATTATGTAGAAGCTGTCCTAAGAGATTGGGTGGATAAAGGCTATCAATCCCTGGATGATGTACATGCTGCACGGCTTGCCTATAAACATCAAGCGAAGCATCCAACTATGAAAAAGACTACCAGACAAGAATTCCTTCCTGACTGGTTTCATACTCGTGATCAGAGCAAAGGACCTGTACATACTCCTAGCTTCGAAGAGAAAAAAAGATTGTTTGAGGAACGCCTTAAAAAGCCTAGGGAAGATGGTGATATAAATACGTTAGGATACTGAAAAATGACCTGTTCCCCTGTCTGCAAACGTCAGAGTGATAATGCAACCTAAAATTCTTGTTCTTGGCGACCGTTGTAACCTCAATTCTCTACATTTCATACTAGTTTATTTGTCGATATCTACTCATAATTTGTAGATATTTCCCGGGAATTTGTTGAAATTTGAAAAATAGTAATATTTATTGGGGACGAGGGGAAATTTTCTAATGTTTCTGGTACCACATTCTCATATATCGCCCAGGAAACGAATCAAAAAAAAAATGTGGCCAACCCCTTTCCTGTTGAACACTATTAAAGAGTTGCTTATACTGTTAAACCTTTATTCTAAACTCAAACATCTCACTAATAGGATGGCTCTCTCTTCGCACATGAGCGTTTTAATCGTAGCGTATATCGCCCATCGATACAAAAAAACACAAAAAATTACTAGTTCCACGTCACCATTTAATTTACTTTAACACTATAAAACTTTACCTCTTTGGAGGCCTAGCCCCAACTTTAGATTTCTTGATCTTTGATTTATGTAACTGATCTTTGTCAGCATAATTTTTAGCTTTCCTCCAATTAATCTCTAAAGTTTCCTTAATTTTCGTTATTGGTAATCCTTTTTGTTAAGTAAGTGTTTGATTCAATTAATATCAGAAATTGCTAGTATCCTTTCTACCTCCACTACCAAATTTCTTGACACAATTAATGTAGTGGGACTTGGGGTGACTGGCAAGTCTTTTTATAGGCACTTATAAAATAAAGTGCAGGACTCTTCATTTTCTGTTGCAAAGGTCTTTACTTTTATTTTGCAATAAACAGGTAGATTTGGGTTGAATGGAATTTATAAGAACTTAAATCCTAATATTTGCTCCTAGAGCTGAAATGAAGTAAAACTTCAAACAGTAGAACCCTCTAAAAATAATACACAAATCACGTATTATATTGTTCAAATTTAACCATAGGTATATTAAAGATGGACCGATTTCTCTGGAGATTGTTCCTTGTGTATCGGTTACAAGTGATTATTATTTACATATTATTTTTTTTACTTTGTATGGGTCACTTCTCGCTATTTTTATTCGCAACAAAAGAACCATAACCTTTTGGTTATGGCACTCTTCATTCTCTCCACTTGTACACCATTGTTCCTCGTTCTTATTTTTACATAATAAAACTTACTTCTTATTATTCTCCTACTTGGTTACCCAATTACCAAAAAGCATTGCTCCGATTACTAAACGATATGAACCTTTTGTTGCAAGTAGACTATTAAATTTCTAACAAATATCGACTTTATGTTTTGTTTGCAGTACTCTCCATGTATACAATTATCATTTTTTGTAAAAAAATGTAATAAGAGGAGCGGGTATTTTTCTTTATTCACTGTTTTATCACTTCCAAAAGCATTGCTCCGAAAACAATCTTTTGGAGGATGATTATGATGAATAGAAAACAAAAAGAAGAGTACGTAGTCTTAATGGTGAAAAAAACGAAAGACTTCTCTAACTTACTGGAATCGCTTAGATTAAAGAACATTCTTGTTGATTATGCTGCTGACATTCCTATTGGTTTGGGCTCACCCTTAGAGGCTATGAAAAATATGTGGTGTCTAAAAAAAATGGGTAAAGGGCTTCCGATTCCTTTAGGGGACATGGATGCTCAGGGACTTTATTTAGGTCAAGCACTAGGGCAAGAACACAAAAAGCACTTCGGTTGTTTGAACCGTTTTCAACTTGCCAACCACATGTATTTAGCGCATTATTTCAACTTCACGTTTTTCTACTATTTTGGTGACAAGAATAATCCTAAATGGCAATTCAAACTTGAACCAGGCTTTAGTTCACTGCCGTTTGTATCACCAGCTGATACTACTTCAGTAATACTGAACAATGAGCTTTGGACAAAATACTGTAATGATGAAAACGTGAAGACGAAAGGGCGAAGCAAATTCAAAGAAATGTTGGATTTAGCTGATGAATTGATCGCTAAAATAGGCCAACAAGACTGTTCATAACTTTATTAAGCGTACCCTCTCCTTTAATAAAAGGAAGAGAACTTTCTCTTCCTTTTGATATTTAAATTAGTTTAGTACAATTTACTTCAGACGGATATTGAAGATATCAGCTATCACTATAATTCTAACTTCGTTTATGAAGGTAATTATTACTATTCTAAAGGTTTAGTACAGATATTTAATTAGTCTGTCTAAGATTCATAGAAGGTAAAAAGTGTTTTAAAAAACAACTTTGTTTTTGATGTTTAAATGATTTTAGATGGTGATGTTTTTCCCTAATAAAAATTTAACATCTCCCCTTCTATTAATAGAACTATATATTAAATTTGCTCTCCAAAATTTAATGTTTTTTCAAAAAAAGTGGTACCCTGCAATCCTTTATGCAAAGTTCCACATCCATTAGTTTTAACTGACTTAAATACAGCAATATCTAAATTGTAAAGAATACTTTTTATTCCTTATAATTATTCTCAAACCGCCAAGCAACCCTGCACATTGCAATAAGGTCACGATTAGCTTCCCAGCCTAGTTCTCGCTTTGCTTTCGAAGCATCTGCATAACACTTATCTATATCTCCAGGTCTCCGTTCCACAATTTCATAGAGAAACTCAATACCATTAGCTTCTTCAAAAGCTTTCACTAATTCTAGTACACTAGTACCTTTTCCGGTTCCCAAGTTATATACATGAACACCTTCTGTTAGATTTTCCAGAGCAGTAACATGGCCCTCAGCAAGATCTAGTACATGTATATAATCTCTTACCCCTGTGCCATCTACTGTTGAATAATCATTCCCAAATAATCTTTGGTCCCCGTGAAGTTTTACATGATATGGAATGTTCCGTTTGCGGACATGATGAAGTCTACTACATAAACCCTACTACGAAGCAACAGATTTGAAGAGCGTGCAGTGGATGTGGATATTTTCAGAAGTTTGAATGAGTTGACCCCTCACTTTTTGAGGGGCTTTATTTTAAATTCCGATATTCATGTAGAAATTACATTCTTTCTGCGTAGATGATATATCGATAAGGCGCATCACCAATATAGCCAAATGGATAACAAGTCGTCACGATTAGTTCTTCCTCATCGTTTTGAAGTGTAATGATTGTCATATCATTTGCATCGACAATTTCGGTATGCTTGATTTTATAGGAATAATCACCATATGGGACTTCGACTTTCATTTCATCGCCAATTTCTAGTTCTCCAATATGCTTAAATACTGTGTCACGATGGCCTGATAATACAATTTGTCCATTTTCATCAGGGTAATAGGCCCCTTTGTAATGTCCTACCCCTTTCCCTAATTCATCTGGGTCTGTGCCTTCTATGATCGCTAAATCCGCATCTATTTTTGGTATGGTTAAGAGACCAACAACTTCCCCCTGTTCAGGAACAAACCTTTCTCTCTTTTTTTCTATTACAGGTTCCTCTATGACCTTTTTTGCCTCCTCATATGTTTCATTCGCTTCTGCCTTGGAGTGCATGATTTCCCATGATGCATATCCAATTACACCGATGCCAATCGCTAATATGAGGTAAATGAGGTATTTTCCCATCCCACTCCTCCATGTACCTTTTATTTAGGAAAAAGGATCCACTTGAATACCAAGTAGATCCCCTTGTTCTTTCTATTATAGATATGTCATTAAGCCATTCTACGGTTTCTTACGAAAAGTAGAACTCCACCAATTGCAACAATCAGTAAACCAAATGCTAATAGGTTATAGCTATTAGTTGCAGTTACTGGAAGCTTGTGACCTTCAGTCGTTTTGTTTGTGTTACTATCAGAAGTATTATCTACTGACCCTTTATTTGAATCGTTAGTTGTAGTAGATGTATTGTCTTTTGTTCCAGCTGTAGATTTGTCATCTGAAGACTCGTCTGTATCAGCTGGAGCAGAAGCAACCTCAAATACTCCATATTCACTGAAGTGAACAACTTGAGCAGTAACTTCTTTAGTCGCTTTATTAATCGTTACATTATAAGCTTCTTCTACTAATTTACCTTCTTTAACAAAGTAAACACTTAAGTCATTCCAGTTATTCACTTTTCCAGTAATAGGGAACGTTAAGGTAATAGGATTATTTTTGAAATCAATATTTTTCCCAGTTTCTAGATTCACTAACGTAAAATCATAAACAACTGACACAGCACCTTTTACATTTCTAGGTTCTGCATTTAATTCTAAACCTTGCATAGCAAGTGCAACAGGTAATTGAACCTCTACTGCTCCACCAATGTTAAGTGTAATCGATTTTGTGTTAGGACTTTCTTGTAATAATTGCTCAATGCTTTCTTTTGTTACAGTTACGTTAACAGCAGTGTGTGCGGAATAATCAAGTACAAGCTCACCTTTGTCATTTGTCTGTAAGACAGCTTCTGCATTATAAACGTCTGTTGTTACTTCTTCACCGTATACATCGTCAGTAACATTGTCGCCATAGACATCATCTGTTACTTCTTCATATACGTTATCTGTTACATCTTCTCCATACACATCGTCTGTTACTTCTTCGTATACATCTTCTGTTACTCCATCTCCATATACGTTGTCAGTAACGTCTTCCCCGTACACATTGTCTGTTACTTCTTCGCCGTATACGTTGTCAGTTACATCACCATAGTATACTTCATCTGTTACGTCACCACCATATACAACGTCTCTCACGCCGTACACATCAGCTGGTACTTCGTATACATTATTTACAACTGTTGAATTATCTTCATGTTCAGCTGCAAATGTACTAGTTGCAAAAGGTGCAACTATTAAACTAAATGCTGTTAAACCACTAATAAATGATAGCTTTTTCTTCATTTCCATTTCCCCCTATAAACAATACATGTTATAGTACGAGACTTTCCACACCTCCTTCTATTAAACTATTTGGAAATACCAATTATCCCAACATTTACTAATATATACTACTTTTTTACTATTTGTCCATATTTTACATCAATTTCCTGTAAATTTCTGAATCAAAAGTTGGATTTCTTTGTCGATTTTTGCTGAATCTCGGGTTCTCTCTAGTTCTTTAGCCTTATCTATTTCACCGATTCGATAATAGGCTAGGGCAGTTATTGCCGCTAGATTAAGAGAATTTTCTTCGATTTCATTATAGATATCTATTATTTCCTTATAATTTTCATTTTTGAAGTGTGCTAGGCTCGCTTGATAATGCACCGCAGGTGTTAAACCAAACTTGCGGCTATTAAAGGCTGCAGGCAAGGAACTTTCAACGATTAGCTGATGCTCGTGTTTCATCACTTCATAATCATGAAGTGCAGATTCTACTAAGCTTGGATTATTCGTTTTGATTGCCTGATTTATCTTCGCGGACATGCTTAATTCATATAGCTTCGTATTATATCGATCAACTGCTAATGCTGCATCATAATAGGCAATCGCTTTATCAAAGTCCCCAAGCCTGTTATATGTAGTCGCGGCTTTGACTAGCACACTTGAGTTATTTGGTTCTAAGATTACCATCCTCTCAAGAAGGGCCTTTAGCTTTTCCACTATCTCTACTTCCGACCCCTTCGACTTAAGTGATTGAATATAGACATCACTAAGATCGAATAGATATTTCGTATTTTGTGGATGCTTACGTACCGCGTTCTCCAACAGCACTTGTTTTGCATCGAGAGTCTTTGTCAGTTTCGACTGCTCAAAGTCTTGTGAAGCCTGCATAAATTGGAACGTGAACACTAAGCATACCGCTACAACAAAGGTAAACAGAGAGACACATATTATAGAAAGTCTTTTTGGTACCTTTATTTCCTCCGTTACTTGTGTGGAAGTTGCCATAATGAGTAACCAAAAGACAAGTAACCAAACTGTCCCGTAGGAAAAGTTAAAATCTATAAAACTATGAACAAAAATAGTAAGAATAGAAAGCAAAACAGCGATATAGATTGGATTATCTTTTTCTCTCAATATGGACCGGAATATATTTACTAGAAAATAACCAAAAACAGCAATAAAAAGTAGTAAGCCGAGCCAGCCCGTATCTATTAGCCATTCTGCAAACCCATTATGTGCCTTATTCGACAAATAGGGGGTTTGTTGATATTGTCTATAAACAGCACCCCAAGCCTCCCCACCTAGCCCAATAACGGGGGAACTTTTACTCATCGTCACCGCATCCTCTAAAAAGTTTAATCTTTCTGCGGCAGACGCTGTCGTTAAGTTAATATTGTCCACTCTATCCTGAAGTTCTCCAGGCAAAGCCTGATAAACAAGACCATCATTTTTTATATCCAGAACCCCAGCAATTCCGATGACTAGAATGAGTGCTGGAACGATAAAGCGAAAGACTGGTTTTACTTCTTTCCTTTCTAAAGCCTTATCTAGTAGATATACCACAAGGAAAGTAATTGCTGGTGATAGTAGTAGAATCGCCCAAACACTAAGGGGGACTGACTCTTTACCTGTCATGATTCTATATGCTAAAATTGCCGAAAGTGAAGAAATGATTGAAATTGCTAGATAAATTACTTGTTGTTTTATTGATAGTAGCCATAAACCTAAAAATATAACAAATGGAAGAACTAGTAGCATCCCTCTTGATTCTGACAAAAGAACATTCAAAAGATGCGGAACCAATGGTATGGAATAGAAGACAATGTATTTGTAAGGAAGTTTCCGCTTTGTCAGCATTACAAGTGAAAAGAGGAAAAAGACCCCCAATACCATTGAAAATGTATTTGGATATTGAAAAACTCCCGAAGAACGACCCGCTATAAAACTATTCTTGAATGACATCCACCCAGAGTCGATAAAAAGCATATGGAATGAAATCCACAATCCCGTGAAACTAAAGATGATTGGCATCCACTTTTTGATTTCATGGCTCAATGTTGCCCAATAGAGACCAAGGAAAAAGGCTGTATAGGTTGTCCATCTGATCATGGAATCCCAAGCACCTCTTGGACTCTCTGCAAAAAATAGAGGGAGTAAGTAACATAAAGGTAATAATAGAATTATGATTACGTAATTTAATTGCGCTACTTCCTTATAAAGAATCCATCTAAGGAAAAGCACAAGAAATAGAGTTAACACGAATATACTGATTGGATAAAAGTCTTTGGCAAAATACAAACCCTTCTGATAGGGAGTAAGAATGAATAATAATGCCAATATGACAAAGGTAAACCATCTCATAAATAAATCCTCCGTTACAACTTACATAGAAGTTCAGTTTCATTTTTCTCCTAAATCTTGAAAAATACGTTTAAACAAACTTGATGGAGACGATCCAAACCACATTCTATTTTCTGGCACGACTTCATCTGGACCCATCCAGACTGCTCCCACATATTTTTCGTTATATCCAACAAACCAGCCATCAAAAGAAGTCGTTCCTGTTTTTCCAGCAATCTGTTGGCCTGAAATTTGGGCATTATCAGCTGTACCCTCCTGCACGACATCCTGTAACAAAGAGGTCATTGTATCAGCTGTTTCTTTCTCGAAAATTTTCGTTTTCTTGACATTTGTTTTGTATTTCACTTTTCCACTTTGTGTTTCAATACGTTGTATGGTTTGGGCGTGCACCATTTTACCTTCATTAGCAAATGATGTATATGCTTGTGCAATCGCTAGTGGAGAGGTTCCTACCCTTGTAAATCCTAGGGCTAGTTTATATTCGTCAGTCGGGTCAATTTCAAACAAATCAAACTTATTGATGTATGCTAGGCCATTTTCTAACCCTATTTTGTACAGTAACCACGCCGTTGGAACGTTATAGGACATAACTAGACTTTCGTGGAGTGAAACTTCACCGTGAAATGTACCATCATGATTTTTTGGCTCATATCCATTAAACGATAGCGGCTTATCCTCTAGCGTGTCTTCAGGTTTCCAACCTAGCTCAATCGCGGGTCCATAAGCGATGAGTGGTTTAAAGGTTGATGCAGGCTGTCGAGTTGTATCAGTTGAATGATTGTACGTAGACAACTGATATTCACGACCACCCATAAGACCCGCTACTTCCCCTGTTTCACTTTCAAGGACGACCATCCCGCCTTCTACAAATGTGTTTTCATTTTCGGGGAATGTTTTCTGATCCATAAAAGAATCATATAGGTGAAGCTGAAGATCGCGATTAAGATTTGTTGTAATGATGTACCCTTTTCGGAAAATCTCACTTTCCTCCTGGCCAAATATGTCTCTTAACTCATCGGATGCAAGATCCACATAGGTTTGAGCAAATGTGTTCTTATGGTGTAAACCTTTTAACAGTTCTGGAATATCAGATTGATAGGTGTCTGTTTCGATATAGTTATCGTTGACTAGAGTCGTAATCATGTTTTCTAAATCAACCTGGATATTCTGTGATTCAATATTTTTAGATTTGTATAAGAGATAGATCTGTTCCATAACGGATGTATCCTTTAACCTTTTATCGAAATAATAATTTGCTGCATTTTCAAAACCTACTATTCCATTGTCGAGGTAGGCCTTGTTTATGTAGACTTCGAATGTTTCGTCTTTCGAATATGTAATCATGATTACGCTTGTTAGTAGTCTCTTTATCGTTTGGGTAGGATATAATAGTTGCTCCAGGTTATCCTTTTCTTTTTTCATATATGTAGTAATAAGTTCCGGTACATCCTCAGAACGTATCCATGTATTGTTCTGCTCTACTATTTCTTCACCATTGTTATCTAGAAGGATGGTACTTGTTGGACTTTTTAGATTTTCATTGACCTCCAAGACTTGATTGAATATAAATATGATGAATACGAATACACTACCTGTAACAGCAATTAGTAATAATCGCTTATGTTTTTTCATTTTTGCCCCCCAAAAAACAAAATCTAACAATATACTACAATAAAATGACAAAGAAATGTTAAAAAAGTACCAGTTCTTACAAAAAGTTCTGGTACTTTTTTCTCACTAACAACATACATGTTTTATTCTTTTGTTAAATGTGACAAGCCTTTTACTATCATATACTTCACTACCATAATCCTCATAACAGACCTTTGTGAGATAGGGACAGAGGGACAGGTCCCGTGTCCCAAAAGCGCGCAAAAAACCCAGGAAGTATGTTCTTCCTGGGTCCTTTTTGGTTAGGAGTTTTATAGCTTTACCATATAATTGAATGCTGCTCGCTTATGATAGTACATTTTCATTTCAATAGTAGATTTGAGATTCTCACAGAGGCAATCCTCCAATAACGCTCGATTCTTGCTAAATTGAAAGGTATGCCAATAATACTTTGTTTTGTATATCATTTTTTTCATGCATATCTCCCCTTACGATTTGTGTACACATAAATCAACGGAGTCGTGTTCGGAAGGGAAGCTGGCTGGCATAGTCCAAAAAAACGTTAGCCCCTGTAGTTTTGCGTCATCACTTTTCAATGATTTTGCCGTTTCGTACGATTTATGTATGCCCTATCACCACTATAAAATAGAGTGTACATCTGCCAAAGGGGCTTAAGTTCTATTTTCAATGCAAATACAGCTTTTGTAGTATGGGACAGAGGCCAACCAGCGTGGAGAGGGAAAGGTCCCGTGTCCCAGAGGTTTGGTGAGGTAGGAAGGAGCGGTAATGCGGGTTGAGGCCTGCTTGAAACTCTATAGAACGTAAAAAAACCAAGATCATCGGGACCTTGGTTTGTTGTTTACATTTATAGGGGTTTTATAGTTTGGCTATGTAGTTAATAGCCGCACGCTCATGGTAGTGCATTTTTGATTCGATATTAGATTTCAATTCTTGACAAAGGCAATCCTCTAATAGTGCTCGATTCTTGTTAAATTGTATGCTGTGCCAAAAGTATCTCGCTTTATAAATGACTCTTTTCATGCATATCTTTCCTTCCGATTTGTTGTAATCATAAATCGACGGAGCTTCGTGTTCGGGAACTGGCTGGCGTAGTCCAAAAGACCTTAGCCCCTTTAGTTTTGCGTCACCATCTTTCAATGATTTTGCCGTTATCGTACGATTTATGTATGCTTCATTATTACTATAGACTAGATTGCGAATCTATTAAAAGGGACTTTAGGACTATTTTAGATCCAAAAGATGATTTTATTGTAGGTTTTTGTCGTTTTCGCTCGAAATTTAGCAGCTATTAAACCTTGCCACTAGTCGTGAATTTGATCGTAATGGAGGGAACTGGTGGTTTATAATAAAACTACATAAATATAAGAACGGAGAGGCAATTGACATGGGCAAAAGAATATTTGTTATCGCCATATCCTGTTTAGGTATCTTTTTCATTCTTTATTTTTTTACATTCCGCTCAAGTGAACCTACCCACCTTGCAATTCCAACAACATCATTAGAAGAGAGCATTTGTAAAAAGGTAACCGAACAATTCGGTGACTGCCAAAGAATTCTTATGTTTGATGCTCGGTCAAACCTAGTTTTTATTGAAAGTAGCTCTGGTATCATTCCCGTATTAACTAACCAAGAGTTTACTGATTTTAAGAAGTTTATTTACCCCATAATGGACTTTCAGGAGTTCAATGAAGAGAAAGTTGAAAGAGGTCCGATTAATTGGCGGGCTGACAATCATGTCCAAGAGGATTTTTCCATCATTTATGGATTTGCTGAGGATGGTGCAAAGACGATCGTTATTAATAGTGAAGGCAACATCCAACCAAACCGTTTTTTAGTACGTGATAACTTGTGGGTTTGGTATGCGATTTTTAAGAATGACGTTCAATTGCCAGTTGACGTTACTGTCTATGACGGAGATGGTCAGATTATTTATGGTGAAAAGGCGGGGGAATAATGTTGGATTCAAAACTCACACTTGATGGTTAGCGGACAGGTTCGATGTCCCACCGTTTGATTAAAAAGCCCCTTGCGAGGTCGCAAAGGGCTTTTATGGTTTTTTTATCGCTTGTTTTCTGCGTGTTGCAGTAAAGGCGATGATTCCGGCTCCAAGTAAAAGGAGACCAACTAGTAGTATGTTGTAGCTATTTGTTGCTGTTGTTGGAAGCTTCTTGTCATCGTTTTTCTTGTTGTCGTTCTTTTTGTCTTGATTTTTATCGTTTGTTTCTTTTGGTGTGTTGCCATTCTCTTTATTTTTACCTGGGGTTGTTACTTCATCTTGGTCATCACCTGGTTGTTCTTCAGGTGTTTCTCCAACTTCAGGATCTGTTTCTTCATCTGGCTTATCCACCGCAGCTTCTGTTGTGACTAGAGTTGTTCCAAGAATGAAGCGCTCCTCGTTGTTTTCGTCATATCCCATGATTTCGATGGTATATTCTGTATCAGGCGTAAGGTCCCTTAATAGGTAACTTGTATCCATTGTTTCTTCTACCACCATTTCCCCATTCACAAAAACTATATAGGTAAAGTCTTCAAAATCATCGGTTGTGACAGGCTTCCAGCTTAATTCGATTTCTGAATCTGAAACTCGGTCAATGGAAATATCGACGTATTCATAGAATACAAGTACCTCTTTTTCCTTAAGTTCTTTAATGATTGATAGTGTCTCAGAACCCGGCGTGAGATCAAGTGCATTATTCAGGATTAGTACAAACACTAAATTCGGTAATGTTAGTAGACTAGAAATATCCGTAATTTCATTGTATCCCAGGTTAAGGTACTCGATATTTACGTTTTCTAATGCGGAAATATCCTTTATTTTATTGTTCTGTAATGATACAAATAATAGGTTTGTAAGTCCTGATATAGCCCCAACATCCTCAATATTATTCCAATCAAGGGTCAGCATCTGTATGTTTGTTAAATTTTTCAAAGGAGTAATATCCGAGATGTTATTGTTGATTACTGATAAATAGGCTAGATTCGTTAGACTCTTTAGTGGCTCAAGGTTTGTGATCTCATTTGAATCTAATGTCAATTCCTCAAGATGTACCGCTTGTTCCAACCCAGTTAAGTCAGTGATGCCTCTGTCTGATGCATCAAGACTTGTTAAAATGGTTAAATCACTTTCAACGATAACACGTGAATGAATGCGTAACGCATCTTTCACCGCTTCTTCTAAAGCTGGGTCAGCAAATTGAACTGGGTCGCCTGATGGAGTCGGTGGCGTTGATACATACGTATAAGCATTTCCCCATATAAAGCTGTCCTCGTCCACTCCTTCAACACTGATATCAAGATCCGTTAAAGGTGCAAGACCTGTTAGCTTGTAAAATGGCTTAGATACAGGTGTTTCTCCAACTTGATCACCATTTACATAGATAATGAATTTTGTAATGTTATCCACTACTTCTGAAAAGTTGAACTCCACTTCAACTGTAGATTCCGTTACATCGGTTACTTGAATCTCGTGCTCAAAGTCGCTCCACTCTATATAGACGCCATTTATGTACAATTTTTTAATGACTTCCATGTCCTTAGATCCTTTTGTAAAATCAAGATCTGGGTTACCAAACACAGTTGCGTAAGTTAAATTCGGTAATTCAAGCAACACTTTGATATCTTCTAGTTCGTTATATGCTACGTAAACTGAATCGAGATTTTCCAAGTTTGCTAGGATTTCAATACTAGAAATCTGGTTTACATCTAAATCAAGGTACACAAGTTGTTCCAGATTTTTAATTGGTGCTATATCCTTGATTTCATTACCGCTTAACATAAGGTCTACAAGATTTGTTGCCCACTCAAGTCCAGTTAAGTCATTGATTTCTAAATAGCTCGCATCAAGCGATATTAATCTTTCCATATCATCCACATGGATGTCACGGTGATAGATTTTTAACGCATCCGCGACGGCCGTTTTTAGATTTTCATCTTTAAATGTGACCTTTTCTCCTGCAGGTGGTGCAGTCGTAGTCGCTTCGGCTTCGATTGTCTCAATGGTGCCATCCTTGTAGAAAAATTCAACTTTTAATTGATAGGCAGTTTCTTGTAAAAGGTCTGTGTACGTGTAAGTTGTAGAATATGGATCTGTAATCGTTTCTACTGCTTCGTTATCGAGGTACACTCGGTATTTATCAAAATCCGTCTCGTCCCATGGTTCTTCCCAAGAGATTGAAATGGACTTTTCTGTAACGCCATCAACGTACAATTCCTTTTTAATGATTAGTTTTTCATCGTCTAAAAGAATCTCAATTGGATTTGTCAGGTAGTCGCGCTCACTTTCCACCTTGAATTCAGCTGTGATCTCTTCGTCCGTTGAACCATTGTATGTGTTAAGTTCATAGGTTCCGATTGGTAGTTCTAGATTCTTAGTCTCTTTGTCAAAATCAACAAAATAACCCTCATCGTCTAAGTAACCGTAGTATTCGACGTCTGTTACATTTTCACTAACTCCTATGATAGAGAAATCAAATTCCCATGGGATGTTTCCATTATTAGTGGAAACTTTGATATTTGTTACCACAGGTTCCTTTGTAACTTCCACTGCAGGCGGTTCTGTTGGCTCAACAAGTTCCTGTGTTTCTGGAGTAGTTGAAGCTTTTACTGAATCTTGAGTTTCTGGCGTTTCTGCTGCCTCAGTCGGTTCTCCTACTTCTTCCTGTTCCGTTTTTTCGCCATTTTCTTGCTGAGGTTCTCCAGAATTGAACACTACTTTTTCACTTGTTAGTAGATTTTCAGAAGAAGTCACTGCTGTGATTTCATATGTATAAGTGGTGTTTGGCTCAATTTCTGTGTCCTCATATGAGTACTGTTTGATGTCTCCATTTACATTTTGGACAGTTGGCTCTATTTTGTTCGCTTGTCCATTTTTACTAAGTTGATAGCTTGTGATTTCTTCATTTTGTGGGAGTGACGCTTCCCACGATAACGTAATGCCATTCTCTGTTTCTGTCAAACTTACTTGGCTTAGCTTGTTTTGCGCATGAGTCTTACTGATGGTCAATGGACTCACGAGCGAAAGCAGTAATACTAGGACCATACTTACATGCAGCCATTTTCGATTACGCATTCTTTCTTCCTCCTACCGGAATTACCATAATAATAGAAAACCATCCAGATTATTATATATTAGCAACTATGAAAATAATATATAATTTTTCCTATATTTAACATATTTCGGTGGGTGAAATATTTGGGACAAGGGACCTGTCCCCGTGACTCAAAGTTGGTGTTGCGCCTCCATCTGGAAGGATTGCGTTATAGCAATTTTTGGAACTAGGCCATTGCTAGTTTTATAGCAGATTAAGAGACAAAAAAACTAGCAATCAATGATATGATTGCTAGTTTTTATGGAATTTATTGGTAGGGAAAAGACCTCTTGGTACTTAGCCCTGGACCCGGTTGGACAAACCGCTGGGCCACCCCGCATTATTTAGTTTTTCTTGTTTCCTGTGTTTCCGTTGTTGCCTTTGCTTCCGATTTTTACGTCGTTTGTTGTTACATTACCTGCGTTGTCGACTGCAACGATTGTTACGGTTTGGCCTTTGTCTAGTGCGTCAGCAAAGACGTGTTGTGTTTCACCGTTTACGTATGGTGCTTCAAGAACAGATTGACCGTCTACTAATACTGTCCAAGAAGCAATGCCACTTGTTTTGTCTGAAACATCGACTGATACTGTTTTACCGTCTTTTTCTAGCTTTGTTTTTACTTTAGGTGTTGTTACGTCTAACTTCACTGGGAATGTTAGAGTTTGCGCTTTTGCACCTTCATAGTCAAGAGTCGCAACCGCTTGTAAGAAGTATTGACCATCTGGAGCTTTTTTGCCGTTATGCATTGTACCATCCCATGTCCAGTCGGAGATGAGGTAGTACATTGTTCCTCTGCCAGCGTCATAATAGTTCTTACGTACATCCACTTCAGATGCGATTTCTTTTACTACTTTACCATCTTTATTTACTACGCTTAGTTTTAAATCTTTTGCATTACGTACTAACGAGAATAGGTAAGTTGCACTGTCATTTGTTCCGTCACCATTTGGTGATATCGCGATAAGGTCTGGATTAAGATCACCTGTCGCTTGGTCGACACCTAAGAAATTATAGTTGCCTCCACCCGTATGAGTTAGAACACCTGTATTTCCATAGAATGATGTCGGATCCCAAGCTGGCGTGTCAAAGATTGGTGCTGCTGTCCAATCGCCTTTGAAGCCAACATATGGTACAACTAATTCTGGATTTGTGTCAGTTGGGTCCGTTAATTTTACAAAACCTTCTAACCAATAGCCATTTGTAAAAATTGATTTTAAATCTGCATCTACGTCACTCACATCAATCGATACATCAAATGTTTTTGTACCGTTTGCTGGTACTTCTATTGTGCTTGTAGCTTGACCGTTAACTGTTGCAATGTTTCCTAAATCCGTAGCACCGAATAAGTTAGGTGCTGATACTAACACACCGCCTCCATTAACAGGCGTGTCTGTTTGTGCATTTGCACTTACTTCATATGAAACTGCTTCATCAGAGTGATTTTCTGCTGTTAGTGTGAATGTAACTGTATTTCCTTTTACTTCTTTAAGCGCTACCTTAGCTTCGCCAGTTGTAGAATCCGTCACCGTTACAGGAGTTGATAATGCTGCATGAAGTTGCATTAAACCTGCACCTTGACGACGTGGAGAAACAAGTGCTCCGTCAAACTCAACTGGTTTTGCTGTGTTTAATAATAATTTTTTAGCAAACTTAGATCTGTCTGCATTTTGAAGACCAAATTCCTGGTCGACACGTTCTAATACTAGTGCGGATCCGCCAGATACATGCGGTGCTGCCATTGATGTACCACTCATCGTTTGGTATTCATTATGGTCAGCCGTTGAGTAAATTTGTCCACCTGGTGCTGTGATTTCTGGTTTGAAATCAAGGTTTGGCGTAATACCCCAAGAAGTGAACGCACTCATTTTTCCAGAATCCACATTTGGTAGAGACGTTTTTTCACCATTGAATGCGATTTCTACAGTTTGTCCATCTTGAAGTGCTGCTGCAAAGCGGTCTCCATCTGCTTTTAACATAAATAATTGTGGAATCGTAATCGCCTGGTCTGATGCCATATTTACAGTTCCATCCGTATTGTTGTAGATGATAACCCCTGCTGCTCCAGCCTGTTGAGCGTTTAGAGCTTTTGTAACGAAATCTAAAGTACCGCGTTGGATTAACGCAAATTTTCCGTTTACATCTTTACCTTCGAAATCCTCAGGTGCTCCAATACCAGCATGAACTAATTCAAAGCTTGTCCCAACTTCAGGAGGTGTTTGGCCTGCAGATAAGAATGCAACCGGTTCTGCGTCACCTTCACCAATTTTAGCTGTCGCTTGGTCTGTGGTTAGGAATGTATTTTCAAAAGATGCGACTGAAATCGAATCAAAGGAAACACTTGGTGAACCTACAACCCCATAATCAGGATTTGAAGCATATGGATAAAAATATCCGTCTGCAAAGAGCGCAGAGTTACCAGCTGAAATGGACACAACCACTCCATTGTCAACCGCACGCTTAACTGCTTGTTGCTCAGGAGAATCTGAATCTACGAATCCAGCTGTCGATCCAAGACTCATGTTCAGAACGTCTGCACCTAGTTTAAGTGCATCATCAATTGCCTTGATGTAGATATCGCCATATGTTGATGGCACTCCTTCACCAAATACACGCAGAGCAAGTAATTGTGCTTCTGGAGCTACACCTTTAATGCCGCCGTTTTCTTCATCACCGTTAGCAGCTACTGTTCCAGCAACGTGCATTCCGTGCATGCCAGTGTCGACATCATCGTCGAGGATATCATCATTGCCATCCATGTAGTTCCAACCATAAGGAACTTTTTCATTCCAATACTTACCTGGAAGATCGAATTCAGAGATGTCGCTGCCGACTTCAGCTTGGGTAAGTTTTGCTGTTGAATTATCAGATAGGATCATGTCTTTGTGAGAAGGGTCGATACCAGAGTCAATGATTCCGACTACCATACCTTCTCCCTTGAAACCGTAGTCTCTCCACGCTTGTTGAGCCTGAACAAGCTCTTTACTGTATTTCATATCTGGTTCTTCATTTGGAATTTTGTATTCCGTTGCGATGTAAACTTCTTTTACTTCAGGAACTTCTTCGATTTTAGCGATATCCGCATATTTTACCTTACCGCTGAATCCGTTCACAATCGCATCGAATTCTTGCTCATATTTAATGTTGATTTTCTTCCCTTTGATTTTATCTTTAGCTGTCTTTTTTTTGTTTTTTGCAGCCTTCTCTAATTGTTTTCTTTGACCTTTTGAAAGCTTATCGTACTTTTTCCCCTGTTTTGTTGCTACCTCAACCGGGGCATCGCCTTCCATTTCTACCACGACACGAACCTCTTGATCAGGATCGATGTTTTGTAGATTTGTCGCTTTTAAATCGGTGTTTTCTTGTTTTGGCTTCTGTGCATCTAGCTGAGCTGGCGTAATGCCACCCGTAACCGCAAACGCGCTACCGCTAAATGCTAATAGTAAAACTAGTAATAATGCCGTGATTCTCTTCCCCATTTTCATCCTCCCTTTTAAATCGGGACACTAGACCTGCCATCTTGTCCCATGAAATTCCAAGACTAGTAAATCTTCTAAATAGTCCCCCCTCACGGAAATTTCGACCCCAAAACATTACAAAATTTTCGGGATATTCAAACTATACTAAATTACTATTTATGGAACTAGCGCTAAAAGTCATAGGAAAATTCAGCCAAAACTAGCGTGAGTTTTGTTACAATTTGTCGTATTAGTCCAATAGAAGGATAAACAAATGAGTCAAAGGGACAGGTCCCTTGACCCTGCAATAGTGTAAAGGGATGAAGTGCTGTGGGTACAGGTAGTAGATTAAGGGGAATGGAAGGTCAAGACTTTACTGTCCCTTTCCTTTAAAACATGCCATACTCCGCTCGAATTTCATTCTCGCTATGTCTGGGATGGAGGGACAGGTCCCTTGTCCCACTGAATTTCGTCGATTTTCAACAAAGAAAATACAATTTTTTGTAATATTTTGTATGAATTTAGCGAACGGTTTACATTGATGGTTCTGAAAATTACAAATAAACTATAAAAGACTATAACTCTATTACTAAAGAAGGAGGACGTTAGATGCATTTTTTTAAAAAGAAAAAACTTAGTATCTTATTTTTACTCGTTTTATTGTTTCAAACTGTAGTAGCACCTATGGCGTTTGCTGACGAAGTACCGGTGGACAAGCCATCTCTAGTAGCACTCGGTGATTCAATCACCTTTGGATGGAATCTCTATGAGGGGGAGAATGCAGATAAATCAAAGCCATCCTCACATGCATTCCCGAATTATATATTAAATGGTGGCTTTGATGTCACAAACTTGAGTACTCCTGGTTGGACTTCAAGCGATTTATTAGCTAAGTTTACAAGTGATCCATCGTATCTACCTGCAATCGCTCAAGCTGATGTCATTACGCTAAATATCGGAAACAATGACTTGCTTCAGGCGGCCGACGTTTCGACGCTCATTAAAGAAGGACAATCGTTAACTCCAGAAAAAATAGCGGAAATTACAAAAAAGATTGAAGCTGCTTCTCTTCAATTAGCTAGTAATCTCGCACAAATAATGGGTGCCATTCGTGGGGTGAATCAAGAGGCGCCAATTCTCTTCTATAACGCCTATAACCCATTTGGTGCACATATCGAACAAATCGTGCCGAATTTACATACGATGGGCGAAATGATTATCACAAATGTGAATCAAAAGGTAATCGCACCAGTTGCAGCTAGTGTACCTGGAACGTTTTTAGTAGATGCTTATTCGGCTTATAATGGAAAACAAGCTGCTTACATTCTACCTTTTCCTGATGTACACCCTACCGTTGATGGCCAAAAGGCATTGGCTGCATTAGCGGACCAAGTATTACTTTCATTGTTGCCGCCAGAACTTCCTGAACTGGAAATCCTATTAACTGCTACACCGACGGATTCTACTGAAGGCCCTGTCACAATAAATGTTGCTACAAACCACGAAGAAGTCTTGGAGTTAAAATGGCTTCCGGGTGAATTGCCTGTAGAGGATTTTGAAACAGAAGGTAATGAAATTGCGTTAGACAATCCAGTGTTTGAAGTAACTGAAAATGGATTCTACACAGTTTATGTGTTGAGCGGAAATGGTGAGGAGAAGGTCGCTTCCATTGAGGTGAAAAATATTGTTCCACCGGTTGAAGAACCGCCTGTGGAAGAACCTCCAGTAGAGGAGCCGCCGGTCGAGGAACCTCCTGTTGAAGAGCCTCCAGTGAATGAGGAGCCACCAGCAGAAGACCCTAAGGAAGATCCTAAAAAAGAAGAGCCTGTTAAGGATGAGCAAAAAGTAACACCTGAAAAAACAGAAACAAAATCAGGTCCAAAGCTACCTAACACTGCAAGTCCACTCTATAATATGCTTGCGATTGGAATCGCAACTCTTCTATTCGGCTCAGCCTTATTGTTTGTGTACGTGAGAAGAAATAGAACAGCTTAATAAAAAGCCTATCTTTCTATCGAAAGATAGGCTTTTTTGTGGGACAGAGGACAGGTCCCGCCCCGCTTATTCCCAAATTGCATTTACGTTGTTGTTGAGCATTTCTTTAATATCATTCGCAGCATTACTATTATTTAGGTGCTTCGTGAAGTCTTGCAAGTGCTTTTTTGCTTGCTGCACATCGCCTTTATCATAATGATGCTGGGCTTGTTCTAATCGGTTTGTTAGTTGTTTCATTAGTGAGTGCTCGATTTGATTTGATTCCGCAAGCTCTGCAATTTGCTTGGCTAATGTAGCTGTAGTGACTGTAACTTTCACTGTAAGCTTATTCGATGTGTATTCTTCATCTTGATAAGTCACGATTGCCTGTAACTCAGTAGTTCCTGCATTTTTACCGGTAATTTTACCGTTCTCTACTGTAGCAACCTGAGGTGTGCTACTTACCCATTCTACATCAACTTCATCTAAATCGACCTGTTCTCCATTTGTTAGGAGGACAGAAAGGTCAGTTTCCATCTCCTTACCTTGAAGAAGCGTATCCTCTGCCGAAATAACAACTTTATCTAGTACAACTTCTCTCTCATACGTTAATTTGAAGTCATCGTAATAGGCGCCTGACGTTGTAAAGAAGTTAGAAGCTCCTCCAAACAATCTAACAGAAACAGCATTTTCAGGTGCTGTGACTGTTGCACGAACTGTTTGCCACTGTTTGTGTCCGCCCCTCACATGAATGATATTGACACCATCCACATCCTTACCAACCTGCTTACCCGCTGCATCGAAATAACGGATGAAGAAGCTTGCACTGCCATCCTCTAAATACATTTCAACTGAACCCGTATATTCCACACCAGCTGTCACCGGAATCGGATCTGATACAACAAATACGGTTTCATTTTGAGATCTATCCGTGATTTTTAAAGAATTGTTTCCTGTTTTGGCCTTTTCATTCGTTACCCCGTATGAAACATTACTAGTTACGGTAAATAAAGACGACCAACCCGGAATCGAATTGTTTTCTCCTATTGTTCCTTCAAATCCTTCGTTTTCAAATGAAACGGGAACGGTTTCGTAAATAGGTACAACAGGTAGTTTCCCACCATCAATGACAGGAATCATTTTTAAATAATAGCTGTCACCGTCGATAAAATAAATATTTTGATTGCCTTCGTTATCATAGGCAAGTTCGATAAACGATACTTCAGGTCCTGATTCGATTAAGCTTACATGCTTGAGGTCGTCTGATTTCGGATCCACAACGGCTAGTTTTCCGCCAATATCCGTATACAGCAAGCCATCATCTCCGAATAAAATATGAACTGGTCGCCACATTCCTCTATTTTTGATATTTGGATATAGATTTTTTGATTTTACAATTTCGTACGTATCTGGGTTCATCGCAAATAAAATTCCATCGACGGCTCCCCATAACAATCCATCTTCATCAAACGTTAACCCGCTGATCATTGGTGGTGCATCCAATTCTGGGAAGTCTAATTCAAATTCAGTTATCTTTTTCTTACCTGCGATATCCCACACAAACATTTTTGCCTTTTTCGCAGTTGGTTCGATGTCTAATCCGCCACGAATGGTAGTCGATCCATAGATTTTTCCATCTTTATAAGCAAGCCCTACAATACTTTGATCTTGGACTACATTTCTATGCGTCTCTCGTTCACCTGTAATAGGGTCATAGATAGTAAACGTTCCGCCTAATTTTTGATAGTATGGAATTGTACCGATTAACAATTTTTCATTTTCGAATTTCATGATATATGGACGGTCTTGTTCATATTCATCATATAAATTAAAAAGTGTTTCAACTTCTAGCGTATCTGTATTCATCTTCTGAATAGACGCTCCAGAGTAGATACCGAAGTACATATCTGAGCCATTTCCAGCAATCATGCCCTCTGCTTGGCCTTGTGAATACGTCGTAACTTCACCTGTTTTCGTGTTATACCTTGCCCCTTTTGGTCCCCCTGGGTAGGTCGTCATGTACAGGTTCCCATCAGGACCAAGTCCAAGACTATGTAAAGCGATCGGCACATTCCCATTCATCGCTAAAGGTAAATCGATGATTTTTTGAGCGTCCAAATCCACTGTCATGATTTCTCCAGTTCTTTTGACCGTAACAAGTCGTAAATCCGTGGCATCGTCACTAAAATCAACGAATGCACTACCTCGCCATCCGGCAGGATAACGTATACCTGTTTCCCTTGTTTCTAATGTGTTTACATCAACCTCTAAAATATGGCGTTCGTTAATTACATATGTTTTGCCATCATTTACAGCTAGTTGAGAATATCCAAAAGCTCCAAAGTCGTCCTCAGAACCATCACCTTTTATACCACCGATTACTTGGTCAACCCACTCTTGCGTCGTTAAATCATATAGCAAAATCGCACTCACACCACTAAATCGTACAAATAAGTAGTTTCCAGCGACCTCCATATCATAGGCGAACTGCATTTCTTCAAGTGTACTCCCCATGATATCCGCTACATTTTTCGTGATATTTTCTTTTTCTAGAGTCTCCGTGTTGATGCGGTACACACTTCCAGTAACCCCAAGGCCTGCGTAGAGGTAACCATCGTGGTAAGTCAACGATCGTACATAACTCGCGTCACCCTCGGCATCTATTTTTCCGAGATCAATAAATTTTTGCTGAGTGACATCGTATTTGAAGATTTTACCTTCTTTTTCTTTGTAGGTTCCGATATAGACGTTTCCTTGGTCGTCTACTGTGCTGCTCCAGAATTGATGGCTCGCATCCGGAATCCCTAGATTCTTAACAGACTTTGTTTCTGGTGAATAGCTCCAAAGTTCACCCGCATTGCTTTCTGCCAATCCAGCAATGTATACCGTTCCATCAGGAGCAATAATATGTGTCCAAACCTGGCTTACTTTTCCTAGTTGCGCATTAAAGAGAACCGTATTGGTTTTCACATCAATGACATTAAATAATCCTCCATTTGCTGTTGTGTAGACAACGTCTTCTCCACTCTCTTTCCCAAATACAGCATCTGTCACAACAGCACCTGTAGCAGGCGTACCCAAATTCTGTACCTCTTTAAAACCACGACCATTCAATTTTGCAACCACCGTCTCGTCCTGACTTGCTTCAGCACTTACACTGAATTGGAAGAAACTAGCGATTAACATTGCAATTAGGAAACTTGTGAACAATTTGCGATAACGTTTTTTCCCCATAGTAGATCTCCCTTCGTTTTAAAAAAATAAAGATGGTAGCGTATTCATTTGTGAATACTTCACATACCTCCCCTAAAAAAGAATTGATGGTGTTCTCCTTGGTGAAAATTCCGAGTCTTGAACTAATTATATAGTTCACCTTCTAACAGGGACAGTCCATAATAAGTCGATAAATTGTCTTTATGGTGTCTTTAAGAGAGGGTAGAGGGAGGGGTCGAGATGGCGGTTATAAAAGCCCCTACATAAGTCCTAGGTACTTATAATAGGTATATCATCCTAGTTTTCTATTAGTTTTTAATTTCGAATAATGATTATCCACATAAAAAAGCCTATCTTCAATGAGCAACTCTGCTCGGAAGATAGGCTAATGTGGGACACAAAGACAGGTCCCTTGTCCTTCCTGGGTCAATGTACCTGTCCCCTTGACCCAAGCGCGGGTTCCTTTTTTTTCAATTGATCGATTATTACTTGAACAATTCTTTTTGCTGCATTTCCATCACCATACGGATTCGAGGCTCGAGCCATTTTTTCATATTCTATCGGGTCTGTTAGGAGTGCGTGTGCTAGTGTGAAGATTGAATGCTCGTCAGTTCCTGCAAGTTTGAGTGTTCCGGCTTCTATGCCTTCAGGGCGCTCGGTTGTGTCTCTAAGGACGAGTACAGGTACGCCGAGCGATGGCGCTTCCTCCTGGATGCCGCCTGAGTCGGTTAAAATCAGATGTGTTCTGGCTGCAAAGTTGTGGAAATCGAGTACGGGTAGTGGGTCGATTAGGTGGATTCTTTCATTGTTTCCGAGTATAGTTGTTGCGGCATCTTTTACGGCTGGGTTGAGATGGACAGGATAGACGACCTCCACATCATCATGGACTTGCGTGATTCGTTTTATCGCTTTAAAAATATTCTTCAGTGGTTCGCCAAGGTTTTCACGTCTGTGGGCTGTGAGTAGTAGAAGGCGATTGCTCCTGATTTTGTTCAGGATTGGGTGCTCGTAGGATGGATTGACCGTTACTTTTAGTGCGTCTATGCCGGTGTTGCCAGTAATGAAAATCTGGTGGTCATGAATATTCTCGTCAAGCAGGTTTTGAGCTGATTTTTGAGTCGGAGCAAAATGAAAGTCAGCTAGGCTTGTTGTCATTTTGCGGTTCATTTCTTCCGGAAACGGAGAGTACTTGTTGTGAGTTCTTAGACCGGCCTCCACATGTCCAACTTTGATTTGGTTGTAAAAAGCGGCTAGACTCGCTGCAAAAGTAGTCGTCGTGTCCCCGTGAACTAAGACGATATCAGGCTTTTCCTTTTTCAAAATTTCATCAATCCCAGTGAGGGCTCGAGTTGTGATGCTGGTGAGCGTTTGCCGCTCCTGCATGATATCCAAATCATAATGAGGTTTAATTTGGAAAGCATCTAAAACCTGATCGAGCATATTTCGATGCTGGGCCGTCACAGTCACAATTGGGGTAATAGTATGTGGGTGCTTCTCAAGTTCCTTAACGACCGGCGCCATCTTAATCGCCTCAGGCCGCGTGCCAAAAACAGTCATCACCTTCACTTTTTGGTTCATTTCATTGCTCCTTTCTAGTGGGACACAGGGACGGGTCCCTTGTCCTTAGTCCAGATGGTCAACGGACCTGACCCTTTATTTTATTTACAACATTCACTCCGCCCGATGCCGAGATGACACTACCGGTAATAAAGTCTGAGTTTTCCTCGCAGAGAAAGGCTATGATTCTGGCAATATCTTCGCCTGTGCCAGGACGGCCGATTGGGGTTTGTGGGTCTATTCGTTGACGGGCAGTGGTAATAGTAGCTTCTTTCATATCGCCAGTGATGTCTCCCGGGCACACCATATTTGCAGTAATTCCGTACTCGGCTTCCTCAAGGGCGATTGATTTAGTGAGCGAAACAAGGCCAACCTTTGCAGCACTGAAGGCCGCTCGATACATCCAGCCAGGCGAGTTCTCGGCATCCTGAAAGCCATAGGTGATAATTCTACCGAATTGCTGCTTCCGCATCACAGGAATCGTCAGTTTGAGAAAATGAAACACCGAACTCAAATTGCCGTCAATCATCTCATTCCACTCGTGATCCTCGTAATCTACTAATTTCTTCCGTTCAAAAATATACGGTCCAGCGTTGTTGATGAGGTAATCAATTCGGCCAAAGCGGTCCATTGCTTTGTTGAAGATGTTGGTGATGTCCTCCTTTTTCGTGACGTCACCTTGAACGAATTGAATGCATTCTAAAAAAGGCTTCCATTCTTTTTTCAACTCTTCGACACGAGCCACGTCACTCCTGTAATTTACTGTCACAGAGCAACCCATTTTCAAAAATTCCTCCGTTACTTTTCTGCCTAACCCCTTCGTTCCCGCTGTAATAACCACATGTCTCACCAATCTCACCTGCCTTTCTAGGATGGGACCTGTCCCCGTGACTCACGGTGAGTCAAGGATCTCCGCGACTCGTTGTGAGCGAGGCACCTTGTGAGCCACTTGTCCCTTATCGATTTAATAGTGTTAGGAGTTCGAGGCGTGCGTCTGAACGCTGCTCGAATTGGCCTCTGACGGCTGTTGTTGTGGTTTCGGAGTTTGTTTTTCTGATTCCGCGCCCACACATGCACATGTGCTTCGCTTCAATAACCACCATGGTGCCCTGCGGCTGAAGGATTTCTTCGATGGCATCTGCGATTTGATTTGTCAGTGTTTCTTGAACCTGAAACCGTTTCGCGTAGCCTTCTACCATTCTTCCAATCTTGGAAAGTCCGGTTACCTTATAGTCTGGGATGTAGCCAACATGCGCGACACCAAAGAATGGTGCAAAATGATGCTCACACATGGAGTGGAACTCGATATTTTTTACGAGCACAAGCTCTCGGTGTGCAACATCAAATACTTTTTTTAGATGTTCCTTAGGATCTTCTTGATAACCTTCGGTGTATTCGAGAAATGCTTTGAGTACCCTCTGCGGCGTTTCGATGAGCCCGTCACGTGTCGGGTCGTCCCCACATAGTTCGATTAACCCTTTTAGCCCATCCGTGACTTGCTGAGCTTGTTTGATTTTTTCTGGCTTCCCTTCAAATATACGAGGAAATTTTTCAATTATGTTTCTTTCAGCATCTGTTATTGACATGTGTCGAACCTCTTTTCGTCGATAAGCATTAATAAACTAGTAGTTCTCCTTTCGGGCTCGATTTCCTTCCTACGAAAGGACTAATTGCCTAACGGAGAGGTTGGTTAAAAGAAGTAATTTGGGTTTTGGTTTTAACCTAGACTTGGCCGTTTGGGTATTTCAGTCTCTGAGACATATTCTGAGAAACCCGGGTTCGTTTTGTCTTTGAGACCTAGTCTCTAAGACATTTCTCGTAAAACCCGGTACCGTTTCGTCTTAGAAGTCCAATCTCAAAGACATTTCCTGCAAAACAAAGCTAATTTTCGTCCTTGAGCCCACTCTCATAGACAAATCCAACTAAGCCTGAAGTCAATTTGTCCGCGAAACCCAATCTCAAAACCAATTCAACCTGCTGTACAGCCCAGTTTTCACCTGAAAAATCTCCCTTACCTCCCCAAATACACCTGCTCCGCCAACATTGGCACGAGATTGTCAAACACATGCGTGTTCCCGCTCTTGTCCACCGAATAGCCACCGTAATACGGACTATCCTTCTCATCATTTCTGAACGCGATCATCCGACGATAAATCTTCTCCGCTAACTCTTGTTCCCCTATTTCCACACTATACATCAACAAAAATCCGTAAACTGATGGAGATTCATACTCGACAGTAGGCTGACCATTCCCCAATTTGTACCGCCCGTAAACCACGCCTGCCTCTGATATTTCCTTTTTTACAAACGCCAAAAAATCTTCCGACACAATCCCAAGCTTAGCTTGGTGATAGGCTGCCAGTCCTTGATCGACCATATGAACTTCGTCCGTGAAACGATAGCCGCTAGCCCCGTACGATTTTGGATAAAATCCACCCTTCATAGGTGCCTTTCGTAAAATTCCAATCGTCCGTTGAGCCTTTTCCGCATCGAGCAGTCCCCGCTCCCACATTGACTCAATCGCAACCGGGTCAATATAGGACAAACTTAACGTTTCCCCGCTATATCCATACTGTATATCATAATAATCCGTTAAAAAGGCAACCTGGGACTGGGTGTTCCAAAACTCGCCGATTTTCACAGCGGTCACTCCATAGTTCCCGCCCCATTTTCTCTGAGCTTGAAATAAAGCTTCCATGATTCTCAAGTCGTCCACAAGCGCATTTGTATAGACCTGACTCGTCCCCAATTCGTTGAGCTTCCAATAAACAAACCCATCTTCCTCCATAAAATAAGCAATCAAAGTCTGGTGTGCTTTTTCGAAGAGCTTTCGATTATCAACTACGATTGCGTATTGCATCCAGAGCCCGAGGGACTCTGACAGCGCCTCTCTTCCTTTTGCAAGGTCGGTGTCGAACTCATCGTCTGGGAGGACGTAAGTCGCAATTGTTCCGTTCGGGTTCGTCAGCCATTTTTCAATAAAGGTTTGTGTTGGTGTCGAGGATTTATTATTCCAAAATAATAAAGCGATGCCGATAACAATGACAATAATGAGTAGTGCAGCGAATATTCTCACCCCTTTAACCTGAACTTTCACCTTTAACCTCTTCCTTCAAAGTTTTCTGGGACGCGGGACCTGTCCCTGTGTCCCGCGAGCCGACAGCAGCCCCGGATGAGCCACCCGCCACAGCTCCTGCCCCTGCGAATCTCTTTGTTTTGTACCATTTCACTTCTTGGCGGAGAAGGATTCTCTTTAGTTCCAAGAAGGTTGAGTAGGCGACGAGGAGAATCCAGAGCTGGGAGTAGGTGAAGTACATTAGGATGACGGTGAAAAATGTTTTCGTATTGAGTTGGTCTTTTTCCATGCTGAGGGTGAGAATGCCCTCGGTTACGAACAGCAAAAATCCAAGTATCAACAAGGCGTACGATACGTACCCAATCGTTAGGTTCAAATCAACAAATAGATTCATAATAAAAATGACATGTGACACCATGACGCCGCCGAAGAATAATAGATACGTAAAGAAAAAGTAAAACAGATCGACACCGACTTTTTTATTTTTGAGCTTAAAAAAGCGGAGCATGTATTTTGCGATGACGTACAGATTGCCGCGTGCCCAACGTGTGCGTTGTCGCCACCAGACCCGTAACGTCTCAGGTTCCTGTTCCCAGGTGACTGCCTCTGGGAAAAAGCGGATGTAATAGCCGAGGTTGTAGACACGAAAACTGAGTTCGGTATCCTCTGACAACGCCTTTTCATCCCAGCCGCCAAGCTCCTCGAGAATCGATCTTCTGATTGCAAAATTCGTCCCCGGGATGGTCGTCATTTTAAACCAATACCATCTTCCAGCTTGGGCGAGCCACTGGAATGTGAGCGTCTCGATGTTGATTAATCGTGTTAGAAGGTTTTTCCCCGCATTGATGACCCGAAATTTTCCAACACTCGCACCTGCTTGAGAATCATTCATTAACGCAATCGCGTGCCAGTAGATCGCATCTGGTTCTGGGGTATTGTCTGCATCATAGACACAAATAATGTCACCAGTAGCTTGTGCAAAACCGATGTTCAGTGCGGCCGATTTCCCTTTCCCACCAAACGGTGGCTTCGTGTGGATGGCTTTTATAAAATCATAATTCCGCGTGAACTCGTCAACAATTTCGCCAGTTCGGTCACTTGAATTATCGTTAATCACAATCACTTCAAGCCGATCGAGCGGATAACGTAATGAGCACATCGACTCGAGTGTGTCGCGGATGACAACCTCTTCGTTGTGCGCCGGAATGAGAATGCTCACCCTCGGGAACGGGGTGCGATTTTTCTCCCATTCGCGCGCCTTTTTGCGATACTTGACCGAGTGGAGGTATCCACCCTGCATCAGGAACATATGGTAAAACAGCATCGACCAAATCAAAAAGAGGGAAATATACATAAATGTGTCAGCCATAATACCCCCTCCTCCATTTCCATCGTAAAAATAGTCCATATAGTGTAAATAGAACAACAGCGAGCGCACCCGCTCCAACCAACACCCATGTTAAATGTTGCGCAAGGTCCTTGACTCGATATAACAGATAGCTAGGCGACGATTCAAACAGACCCCTATAACTGATGTCGACTTTGACGAGACCCTCCCCAGACTCAATCGTGACATTCTCGGAGCGAACTGTATTGACCCTCTCCTTCAAGTCAATCCACTCGACATTCGGAATTTTTTCAAGTTCGGCTAAAAGCATTTCAAAGCCCTCCACCCCGAGGTACGGATGGTAAAATCCAGCAACAAAGCCGTCGCGCATAACCGAGTAGCGTTGCGCTTCCTTGATCATCGTTTCAATTGCGTTCGGGTCCTTAGGGTCGACGAAGCCTATTGTTTCAGGCAGCAAGGACATGCCGTTAAAGATACTTGGCGTCGTCTCAGCTGGCGCAGTCCCCATCACCTCCCAGTTCTCGTCACTGAGCTGGACTTGACCGACGTATGTTGAAAAGTAGTCCGACAAAACGTTGTATCCGTTTTGCGACATCGTGTAGTGCGGCGCTTCAAACGCAAGTGGGAACAAACCGTAATTCACGAGCTCATCAATCCCGCGCTGAATTTTTTCTTCTATATAATCTCTCTCGAATTCGAGCTGTCTTTTTCGGAATGCCTCATATTCAGCATCAGTCGCGAAATCACGGCGCGTTTTTTTTACGGCATCTTCATTTGCCCTATGGTAAATTGGCATATTGTTATTGACATCCCAAAACTCAAAGCCTTCCCCTGTCTCTTTTGCATTGAATTGATGGGTGTAACCATGGAGCACAATGCTGCCACCATTGTTTTGCATATATTTGAGCGCTTTTAATAGATTAGGAGAGTCTGAAAAATGGTACTCTTTTTCCGTATCCGGATTGGTATAAACCGGGATGACCGCTACCATATACGGAATCTGCTTTTCTTTTAAAATCTCCGCGATTTCCATGACCTTTTTTGGGTCCGCCATTGGGTGAATGTCTTCTAGCCGGATATAGCCCGGGCGAATGCGGGCATGCTCATCCTCAAAGACCGTATGAAGCGCATCTCCAAGGAAAATCGCCTTTGTATACTCGATAATCGGTGCAGCATAGTAGTACGATTCATTTCTCCTAAGAAACAACGGATATTCATTTCCTGCACCATGACTTGCTCTCACAATTGTTGTTGCGCCCTCCGCTGTCACCTGCGAAATGGTCTGCGGAAAAATATTGATGGAGTCCGTTTCATTCGTAATTTTCGAAACCGACACATCTCCTTCGACCTTCATAAAAGAAAATCGGTCCGCAAGCTGTTCAGAGTTGTAGCCGATGGCAACGAGAGTTCCGTTAAAATTCGTGAGTGCATTTTTAAAATTATCCGGCAGTGTTTCCTTGACCTGCCCGTGATAAAAGAGGTGTGTAACGTTCGTGAGATCCTCGGGTTGTACCACTTTCGTATTTTTAAACGTTATGTCATCTGTAAAATGCCCGATAAGAAGATCCAGCACCCGCTGCTGATCCGTCATCTCCCCCGTCTGAGACGAAAATACCACCAACACCCGGTGGGATGATGTGGCATCCTGGTTCTGGGTAACGGGGACAGGTCCCTTATCCCCATCCTGGGCGAATGCCCTGTGGGATGCTGGACCTGTCCCTATGTCCCAGATTAGTAATACGGCGAGTAGTAGTGGAATGATTTTCATGTCGATTCACCTCTTTTTAGGGAGGCAACTGCAACGAAAAGTGTAATCGCGGCCCCCATTAGTACCCAAAGTGTATTATCGCGAAATAAATGGAATAATTCAGTTAGGGATAGAGGAATCACTGTCTCGTCGGCGAATGAATCACGGTCGAAGTCCCAATCTACTTTGCCGTTATTCGATTCAATCCAGATCCCATCTGCCTTCACTGTGTTCTTCAATTTTTTCAAGTCAATCCACTGGACACCTGGTATTTTTTCAAATTCTTCTAAGATCTCAATAAGTCCACGTGCCCCCAAGAACGGATGATAAAAGCCGCCAATGACGCCATCTCGAACAGTTGTAAAATCATGAATGCGGGACTTCATTTCCTGAATTGACTGCGGATCCTCATAGCGCACGTAGCGAATCGTCTCAGGCAAAAGCTTCATGCCATGAAGATAGGTCGGCTTCGTGATGTATGGCGACTCGGTCATGATGCGCCAGTCTTTGTCTGTCAGCTGAACCTGACCGATAATCGTTGAAAAGTGTTCAGACAATGTTTCATAACCCGCTTGGCTCATCGCATAATGTGGTGCCTCGAATGCAAGTGGGTAAAGCTCATACTCAACAAGATCCTGGAGCCCCTGTTGGATTCGATTGTCGATGTATTGTTGTTCATTTTGAACAATTGGCGAATTTCGTGTTGCATCCCAAAACTCGAAGCCATCACCGGTTTTCGTATTTTCGTATTGGTCTGTGTACCCGTGAAGAATGATGCTGCCCCCATTGTCCTGCATGTATTTGAGGGCCGCGCGAACATCTGGCGCATCCTTGATGTAGTACTCCTCGTCCGTTTCCCGATCGAGATAGACCGGGGTGACCGACACCATATACGGAATGTCGCGTCGCTTAAGAATTTTCGCAATCTCCATCAGCTGGTTCGAATCTGAGGCTGGATTGACGTCCTCTAGTCTCAGATAAACCTGGGTTGGCGCTCGGTGTTCCATGTTGAATACTTCATGCAAGGCCTCAGCTAAGAAATTGGAGATAGGCGGAAACAAATTATTTGTCGCGTAATAATATTTATTTTCCTTATTGACTAGGAGTGGGTAGGATTGGTTGGATTGTTTCGCTTCGATTAGAGTTTTGGCGGTGGATTCTATTTGGATGATGGTGGTCGGGTCAACTTTAATAGTCTTATTTTCTTCTGGAAGATAGAGTTCCTCAGTATACATCTTGGTTTTACTCGCTTTTATAAACGGAAAAATTGCTTGTTGCTGTTCGATATTGAGACCTATTGACATGATCGTGCCGTTGAATGTGGCCATGATGTCGATAACCTTGGGTGGCAGCTGTTCCTGCGTTTGTCCATAGTAAAAAAGATGGGTCACACCCTTCATATCCCCGGCCCCAACCTCGCTGCTATTTTTGAATGAAATGTCTTCTGTAAAGTGGCTTATCAGCATGTCCAGAAGGCGCTGATGCTCATCGACTTGGTTGGTTTGCGATGAGAAAATGACCAGCACTTTCGGATCTTTCGCAGCCGCTTTCGATGTTGGTGCATAAACGAGACCAATGATTAGGGCAATGCTCATGATGATTTTCCAATTAATGTAGGTTTGTTGATTCATACCATTACCTCACATTTATTGCGTCCTATAACGAGTACTCATACAGGTTGGGCGTTGGAAGGCCTCCATGGCTGGCCTCCCTTCCTTTCCTCCTACACAGACGAAAATGGACCTTTCGCTGAATGAAAAAATACTCATGTAAGTAAATTTATGACCCCTCTTTCTAATTTAGTATCATAATGTACATGTTCTCAAAAAAGAATTTTTTGGGACAGGGGATGTGGGTCACAGGGACAGGTCCCTTGTCCCGGGACCGTGCTTGGGACAAGGGACCTGTCCCTCCGTCCCATTTTTGCCGTACTACTTTTGTAGTATTTTGCTTGAAATGGTATGGTTTTCCACCCTTTTTCGTTGCGGTACCGAATGTTTTATGAGTAAACTTTTTATGAAATATTTAAAAAGTTTAATAATATTAAAGATTTTTAGTTTTGGGGGGCACTCTTTTTATGGTTTTAAATGAAGTGAAAAATGAGGAGCAAAGGAGGGATTCTCATTTAAGTCAGTTGGCTTCGGTTGGCCAAATTGCGGCGGGGATTGCCCATGAGGTGCGAAACCCATTGACAGCCGTGAAAGGATTTTTGCAACTTCTTCAGCAGGAGGAGGAGCATGCTTATCTCGATATTGCGCAGAGTGAACTCGATAATGCGCTTGTCACCTTGAACAATTTGCTTCAGGTGTCCAAGCCTGATTTGGAGGACGAGGACGCGCAATCAATCCATCTTGCTACAGAGTTGGAATCCATTCTAACCCTATTTTTAGATAAATTATATGAAATTGAGATTGTGACGGACTTCCAAAGTACAGACGCAACGATCGTTGGCAAGAAAAATCAGTTTAAGAAAGCCTTTTTTAACCTGATAAAAAATGCAATTGAATCCATTGAGGGGTCGGGAAACATTTCAATTACACACCGTGCTGACGAAAAGGATGTCATGGTCATTATTCAAGATTCGGGTGTCGGTATCCCGAAGGAAAAAATGAATCTACTCGGAACGCCGTTTTTTTCAACAAAGGACGCCGGAACAGGGATGGGACTCGCTCAAGTATTCTCCGTAGTATACCAGCATGGCGGTGATATTTCGGTCAAAAGCAAAGAAAACGTAGGAACAACTTTTACAATCAAACTACCAAGGCATCACAATACGATAAATCGGGGTGTACGAAAATTGGACGTTGTATACAAAGATTCCATTAAAGAGTATTTCCTAGCAAACAAAGGACATTTTGAAGAAAAACTACTTGAAGAAGCCATCAACGTGAAGGATAAAATTCAAGATATTCATAGAATCGGGGACATCAATCTTCTCGAGAACGCGCACAAACTCGTAGTCTTTATCGTTGAAGAGCGCCAGCATGAGTTGATTACTTTCGCAAAACAAGAAGGTGTCGCCTGGGCAAAAAATTCACTGACAGTTGCGTTTAAGCTTGAGTGGGTCCAAGCCATTCGGCGTACACTATGGGACTTTCTGTACAATTATGATCTATTATCCAATATTGAAACCAACCGAGAAGACTTCTTCTCACTTGAAAAAAGGGTAAACGTTCTATTGGACTACTTCTTTACACACTTTTTCATCAGTTATTCAAGGTTCAAGGACGAACTACTTGAGTCGCAGAGACAGCTTGTTGAAAATCTGTCTGTGCCGATTATCCCTATCAACCAGGAAACGCATATCATTCCGCTAATTGGAGGAATTGATAAAATACGGATCCTGACAATTGAAGATAAAATATTAGCTAGCATTGAAAATGAACATATTCGCACGCTAATCATGGACCTATCCGGGGTCGCGTTTATGGAGGATGAAGTCATTTTTCGATTTATGAAGCTGATTGAGGGCGTTAAAATGATGGGTTGCCAAACAGTCCTCACTGGCATCCGCGCCGAAATTGTGAAAAAGATGATTGCGTTGGACGTCAGTATTTCGGATATCGCCGATTCGAAAGGCACGCTGCAGCTGGCATTGAATGACTATTTGTTTACTGGGGTTGCTGCGGAGTAGTTTTTCATAAATCGCTTCTGTTCGTGGGACAAGTTAACATGAACGAAACTAGCCCCTTGTCGTAATCCCGTAGGTTAATTTGGTTAGACTGTTTAACGGAGA
>NZ_JBPFDQ010000019.1:0-69158 GCF_059415045.1 Ferdinandcohnia sp. SAFN-114
ATGTGTGACATTAAAGACAAGTTACTAATATTATAATAAAAAGGCACATTCACTTGTCTTTAATTTTACATAGTAAAGGAAATTGCTGCATGTTTTATGATTGATATCGTTTTCATGCCAATTGGCGCCTATGAACCGGAGTGGTTTATGGCAGACTCGCATATTTCTCCTGAAGATAGTGTGAAGGCATTTATTGAACTGGAAGCGAAGCAGTTTGTTCCCATGCATTATGGTGCTTATCGGTTGGCAGATGACACAGGGCCAGAAGCCTTAGAGCGATTACAACGAGAATGGGAAAAACGTCAACTGCCGAAGGAGCAATTAAAGGTTTTATCACTAGGAGAAACTGTAATGTAACGAAAGTGAAAAACTGGTTCAATTAGTTTATAGTATATGAACCTACACGAATACAGCAATTGAAATGGGAACATGGGAGGTACGAAATATGAAAATCAATAGAATAGATCATGTGAGTATAAACGTAAATGATCTTTCAGCGGCTAAAGCATTTTTTCTTGATTTAGGACTTGAAGTGAAAGCGGAATGGGAATTGGATGGTGAACAGTTAGACAGAATAGTTGGGCTAAATAATGTGAAAACATCATGTGTCGGGATGGGAATGCCAGGTGGCCAGGCATGGATAGAGCTTGTCAAATTTTATTCGCCACCGTCAGAAGATATTTCGCGACCCCTAGCAAATACGCTAGGTATACAACATATTTGCTTTGCTGTTGAAGATATTGAAGCCATTATTGAAAGGTTGAAAAAGAAGGGTACGGAAATTTTTAGTGAGATACAGCAGTATGAAGAAAGTTATAAATTATGTTATGTTCGCGGTCCAGAGGGAATTATTTTAGAGTTGGCGGAGAAAATCAGATAAATAATGAACCCTAAATGATTTTATCTTCGACTTTCAAGGATTTCTATTTAAACAAATGGATGAAATAGTTGATAGATCAGAGCTGTCATAAAGGCAGCCTTTTTTTGTTGTAAGAACGAAGTATGATAGAAAATTTTCAATCTCATAGTGCGATTTAACGCTTAAGTTTGAGTGACTAGCAATACAGTAGTGTTGAAGCTTCAAATGGAATCATGTGTGTTCTCTATTAGTATATAAATATTTAAGTTAATATTTTTCATAAATTATCTGAAATCATCAATCTTTTTAATTGAGAATTATTATCACTTGTTGTATAGTAGGTAGGAGCAACCATATTCATTATGAAGGAGATTAATAATGCAAATATACTGGACGAAAATAAATAAGATTATTGAGGAAACTCCTGAGATTAGAACATACCTGCTTGACCGCCCTGAAGAATTTACATGGGAGGAAGGTTCCCACACTCACTTTGCACTGAAAGGTTTTAATGCTGGAGATAAACCAAATAAAAGTCTGGTTCGTCATATGTCTATCTCTACGTTACCGTACGAAAATGCAATCGGTATCACAACACGCATCAGAGAGCAGTGCTCTGAGTTTAAATCGATTTTAAGAAATTTGGAAGTCGGAAATGAAGTTGCAATATTTAAAACTCATTCTAATGTACCGCTGAAAAGGGAAGACAAAAACATTTACCTGCTTTCATCTGGTGTCGGCCTGGCAACTTTTAGACCGCTTGTTCTTGAATATTTTGAACGTGCTGCGAACGTCAATCAAATCCATTCCCTGAACATCAATTCATCGAATGACTTCCTATTTACAAATATTTTTAAATCAGCACCTGACAAGAAGTTCACGGCACAGTTCGTAAATAACCGTACTGACTATTATGGAGCAGTGCATAACCTTGCTGCAGATAAGAACGGACTCTTCTATATTGTTGGTAGCGATCAGTTCGTGGTACAGAACATTGAAATACTACGTGAGCATGACATAAAGCCAGAACAAATTATCCTCGATAAGCGCGAAAAAGAATTGCCAAAGTTTTTTTCATCTAATTGATCAATTTAAGTGAGACAAATATTTTTAGGTAAACTATAAATTGAATTTTCATAGAAAGAAAAATCTACAAAACTAGGACGATGATGTATATTAATTTGATGAATTTATATCAGCTTTAGCAAGTATATGTAATTGCAAATTTCATCCGATTACTCATTGTGGCAAAGTTATTATCATTATTGAATTAACAGGTGCTTGATCCAAGAAGGAATATGCACTTTTTTTCTATAGGCAGTTTTCGTTAAACTTTGTTGTATTTCACGAATATGAAAGGGAACTTCCTTCGGAGTTCCCTTTCTAACTAGATTTTTTTAAACTTCTATACTTCCAATGATAGTTTTAATACGTTCTTGCTCTTCGCCCTTATCTATGTATTCGAAAAATCCAAGTTGATTTCCCCAAGGGTCTGTGAAAGTTCCCCATTTCACTGGTACTTCAGGTCTTGAATGTATTTCAAAACTATTAATCCTTAAATCTTCTATCAGTCTTTCTCTTTCAGCTTCAATGTTAGTAACTCCTAAACGTAAAGGTCCGTTACCCTCAGTAAGAGTTCCTTCTGCGACCACAACCAACAACCAGGAATAAGTTCCCACTCAGCAAATCCTTCGTGTGGAGTAAAGTCAGGCTTCTTATTAAGCAGTGTTTCATACCACTTTTGCCCTTCTTCAATATTAGAAACTCTAACCTGAGTAGTCATTTCAAAAATCAACTATATCCCTCCTAAATATGTATTATCAATTATAATAATATCATTATTTAGAAATTAATCCTGTAAGGGTTTTTAAGCTGTTCTTAACATCCGAACTGTTGTATTGTTTGAGTTTTGGCAGGCAGAAAAAAGCATTTATTCAACTTGTTTTTCAAATGCTTAAATACTTGTCAATTTCCAACCGACGAAACGAATAGAGATAGTTATCAAGGGATTTTGTGGCTACACCTTGAAAACGTCTAATCCACGTTTTCAATCGGCTATGAAAGTTATTAACGTGCTGAAGATGAAAAATCCCTTTCTTCACACGTTGTTTTTTTACGTTGATTGATTGTTTCGTTTTGTTATCCTTTATGTTCTATGGTATGACTATATTTACAATATTCCGTCATACCTATAAGAAATAGGTGGTGAATGGCTTTAAATACGAAGTTTTACCACATATTCAGCTTGCGGGTGCTTGAGTATAATAAGTATAAAAAAGTCGATTCCCTTATTTTAATGGTTATCGACTTTTTAGTTTTGATTTATTTAGTGTACAGATTGCTGATGATAACTGGAATCTCTGAATAAAAAATCTTTCCATACAAAAAATAAGTATAGTTTACAACCAAACTGGAGGGAGTTAAATGGAAAATATAATCGAAACTATCATGGATACATTAAAATCAATAAGAGTTCAAGATGAAGCGCAACCTCTGCATGTTGGAGAAGTGATGTCATGCTGGATTTATTTAGCTGGTCTTGAATTAGCCAAAGTATCTGTTCAAGCAGGTATAAATACCACAACCGATGATGAACTAAAAGCCATACTTGAAGAAGATATGAAACTAGGGACCAGTCAAAGGGAACGACTACATGAATTCATGTTAAAGGAAGGTATTACGTTACCTCCTGCTCCTGAGGAAATGCCAATATCAGACCCTAACAGTATTCCTCCTGGTGTTAAATTAACGGATGATGTGATTGCGAACGAATTATCATTAAAAATAATTAGTCTAATTATGCGTGCTGCCGGTGCTGCTTCGGAATCGATTCGTACTGATGTCGGTTTAATGTTTATTCAGTTTCAATCAGAAAAGTTAGCTTTTGCGAGTAGATTAAAACATTTGATGCGCAAACGTGGCTGGATAAAAGTACCACCTTTTTATGTACCACCTGGTTCCAGACAACCCTGATTTAGTGGTAGCGAAGTTAGTTGACGTTATTTTAGGGATGTCTAATTGGAGAAAAAAAATATCTATGTTCCAAATACGCTTTTCTCCATTGTTATCAGAAAAACAGCTCATAAAAGGCAAGTTTTTCCATAACTTGTTTGTTTTTGTTTTTTAGATTCTAATTCCTCTCTTTTTACTTTTCAGTGAAAAGAAATATGAATCAATGTTAATATTTCATCTAACTTGTGCTTTGATCCAAAAAGGATTAAAGCATTTTTTGTTGAAGTTGTTGTACTAAAGGAGTAGGTAAGTTCAATAGATGGCAAAGTAAAATATAGAAAATACATAAATGAGAGATGAGTATGTCGGGACCTTTGATTAACTATATATGTTGAATCATACTGGTGCAGGAAGTGGATTAACAATTGTAGTTGATCAAGAAGGAAAAACATAGGTAGATGAGTTTTTTAAATAGATGAGAATGAACTAAAATACCAAATTGAACTTCAAAAATAGGTGGGTTTTCGGAAAAAGATTCCTTTTGTCGAAAATTTTATGTAACACTTTGTGCAAGTGTTTGATATAATACTAATAACAATTAACAAAGTGTTAATTAATGAGAAACTGAACGAGGTGTCTAAGAGATGAGTGAGGATTTGGTGGGTTACGATGTAAGTAAATATCGTACTCCTGATGGATATACAAGTGATATTGCTGTTTTTACGATTATTTCAACAGAAGTGGGTCCATATAAGCCACCAGAAAAGATACTAAAGCTAATGTTAATTAAGCGGGCAGAGAAAACAAATGAAGGTGAGCCTAATATTGAAAGAGGAAAATGGGCTTTGCCTGGTGGGTTTATTAAGACTGAGGAAACGGCCTATGAAGCAGCTGTTCGAGAACTAAGAGAAGAAACCGGTATAGAAGGATTAAAGATCAAGCATTTTGGCGTATACGACAAATTTGGTCGTGACAAGCGGGGATGGATAATTTCGAATGCGCATTATGCGATAGTTCCAGAAAATGAGCTTGTGAAAAGGAGAGCAGCAGATGACGCAGCTGAGGTAGCATTATTTTCCATGGATGAAGTGTTTAAGCTGGACCTTGCTTTTGATCATAAGGAAATCATCGATGATGCGTTATGGTTCATTAGAAAGGATATGTCATTAACAACGCTCGCGAAAAATTTTTTACCAAAGGAATTTGTCTTATCTGAGCTACAAGGGGTATTGCTAACGGTCATGGATGAACCTTGGCTTAAACTAGATTCTCAATTTTTTAGAAAGGCTCCAACACTTCCGTTTATTGAAAAAGTCATGAAGGATGGAGAGCCTCAAAAAACAAATCGATGGTCGAAAAACAAAGCACAGCTCTATCGATTTAATGATTTCGATCCATATGTATCCATCTATAATGCTAAATATTAATTTTTTTCTTTATTATAATTAACAATTTGTTAATTAATAATCATTGAGGAGTGAGGCAAAATGAAGATTTTAAAAGACTGGACCTTATTTGAAAAGATATGGCTTGTTACGTTTACGCTCGTAAATGTGTATTTGTTTTTTGTCTGGGATGATACGCTTGTTGGATTTATTACCTCGATTTCAGGAATGCTGTGTGTTGTGTTGGTTGCAAAAGGGAAGATCAGTAATTACTATTTTGGAATTATCCAAACCGGTACCTATGCCTATATTGCTTACGGTTATGGCCTATATGGCGAAGTCATGTTAAATGCCTTGTTTTATTTTCCACTACAATTTGTAGGACTTTATTTATGGAACAAACATAAAGCAAAACAAACTGTACAAGGGGAAGAAATTCAAGTCAGTGTTTTAACGAAAAAAGGATGGACCATCACCTTATCTTCATTCCTCGTCATTTTTGTTCTGTATGCTTACCTTCTAGAAAAAATAGGTGGTAATGTCGTCTGGATCGATTCGGCAACGACGACATTATCTGTGATTGCTCAGATTTTAATGCTCAAACGATTTACTGAACAGTGGCTATTTTGGATCGCGGTAAATGTATTATCCATTGCACTTTGGCTGAAGGCATTGCTTTTACAAGGAGGTAATGATGTATCCATGCTTGTCATGTGGTCGGCGTTTTTGATCAATAGCATTTATGGATATTATAACTGGTCGAAAGTGTATACAAAGCAGAAAGGGGAGGAAATGGCATGAAAAAGGTTGGGTTTTACGGTGGAAAGTTTTTACCGCTGCATCAGGGTCATGTATACGCCATTATTAAAGCTTCCGCAATGGTTGATGAATTGTATGTAGTGTTGTCTCATAGCGAAAAGAGGGATCGGGAACTTTGTGTAGAGAGCAAGTTTCCTTATATACCAAGTCAATCAGGATCCGCTGGCTATCCCAACTTACGAAGGATATGAAAAACGTCAAGGTCATCGAAGTAGAGGATTATGATGGGGATGCGGATTACAATTGGGAGGAAGGATCCGTAAAAATAAAAGAGAAAATTGACAGGAACATTGATGTGGTGTTCAGTTCTGAAAAAGGATATGATCCAATTTTTCAAGAATTATATCCCGAGGCAACTCACATATTGGTTGATGAAAAAAGAGAACACGTTCCAATATCGGCTACCGAAATTCGAGAAAAGGGTGTGTTTCAATACTGGGACTACATTCCAGAGGTAGCGAAGCCTTATTTTGTCAAAAAGGTGGTCATTTTGGGCACGGAAAGTTGTGGAAAATCAACGCTTACGAGAAATCTGGCACTTATGTATAACACAACGTATGTAAGCGAATACGGCAGGGATATCTGTGAGGAGTTGGGAGGTTGTGATGGAATTATGGTAGACGAGGATTATCCCCTTATTGCATACGGCCATAAATTAAAAGAGTATAAAGCTAGTAAAAAAGCGAATAAAATTGTCTTTATTGACACCGAGGCAGCTGTCACTCAATTCTATTCAGAACTGTATAATCGTAAAACGCAACGGGTACTAGCTGAAATCGCCAGGCTCCAACAATACGATCTATGCCTATTTTTAGAGCCAGATGTCGAATGGGTAGATGACGGATTAAGAGTGCACGGAGAACAACAGATTCGTGAAGAAAACAATCAGCGCTTGAAAGAATTATTAAATGAATATGGAATTTCGTTCGTAAGCATAAGCGGGAACTACCGTGAGCGGTTAGAAAAGGCAATTGAGTTGATAGGGGAAAGGGTAGGGGTTTAAGAAGATATTTTAATTAATGAGAATCGAAGTGAATTCCAAAAGAAAGACATTGATATTAAGCAATTTATTGGACCTAAGTCTGGTATTATACTAGGCTCAGGTCTTCTTTATTATTCTTTTCGCCGTTAAACTTAATCACCAATATTTATACCTATAAAAAAGAGTAGTATTACAATGAATAAAGCCAAAATGACGATCCACCACGTAATTTTTACTTTTGTTAATAAACGGTCAACGATATAAAAAGAAATGGCAGAAACAAGACTAAGAACTAGGAACACTAATCCAAAAAAACAATGGAATAGAAAAGAACAAATTTCACGAGAGGATGTAGATGTAAACATCTTTTTACTCATCCAATCACTAATTATGGATGTAATAACCCCATATGTAATCACAATCATTAAATTTAAATAATATAAGCCAGCAAATCCATTCAGACTAAATCCACCTGGAACCATAAAAATGAGTGCAACTATCAAGCTACTAATAATGGCCGTTAACATTTTTCTTTTTAATATTATAGACATGGGCATCTCCCTTATTAATACACGTTTGAACAAACTACCGTAAGAAGGATACTTGCCACGGTACGGTATTCAAAGTGACAGTCGTGTTAGTTTATCTTTTAAATTGTACAATAATTGAGGTGCAGAATATATACCTTTGTTATAACTTTTTAGACTGTAATTTAAAATACGATTTCCGTATGCAGATTTTTTTTATTCATAAAAGATTTCATAAAAAAGCAGATCATAAAATGAAAAAATAATAGGTAAATAGTGGTATCTAAATTGACCTAATTTTAGTACGTCAGTAATGATTGTACAAAACCAAAAGGGGCGATGGGTGATGTTCAATTACAAGCAATTTGACGGGGTGGGAATAGCTGAGTTAATTCAAAAGAAAGAAGTGAAGGCAGAAGAAGTCAGGGAAGCTGCCATTCGTGAGATTGAAAAGAAAAATGGTACGCTAAATGCGGTTGTTGATAAATTTTACAAGGAACCTGTGGAAGTTAATCACGATCAATCAACGGGACCATTTGCGGGTGTGCCTTTTTTAACGAAGAGTATTAACCAGGAAGTAAAAGGACGACCAGTTAGAAGTGGTTCAAAGCTCCTTGAAAACATTAAGGCGGATCATGATAGTGAGTTTGTTCGTCAAATCCGGAAAACAGGTGTTACTTTGTTGGGACAGACCAATGTGCCAGAGTTTGCGTTACTGGGAATAACAGAACCTGTTCATTATGGACCCTCGCGAAATCCTTGGAACACGGATCATACTCCAGGTGGTTCGAGTGGGGGTTCAGCTGCAGCTGTCGCATCGGGTATGGTTCCAATTGCAGGTGCAAATGATGGTGGTGGGTCAATTCGGATTCCTGCTGCTTTTTGTGGATTGTTTGGTTTAAAACCAACTCGCGGACGCACACCAACTGGTCCAGGTAGAGGGCGGGTATGGCAGGGGGCATCGGTCGATCATATTTTAAGCCGTACTGTTAGGGATAGTGCGACCATGCTTGACCATTATCAAATGGACCGCGCGAATGCGTTTAGTGCCCCTCCTATTCGAGGGTCTTATTTAGACGCATTGCAGACTTCACTACCAAGACCGCTTAAAATTGCATTTACAACAGACTCACCAATAGGTACCGCTGTTGATCAGGAGTGTAAGCTGGTCGTACATAAAACGATAAAACTCTTGGAAGAGAGGGGGCATACCGTTATCGAAAAAGCAGCACCAATTGATGGAAAAAGATTAGCGAATAGCTATTTCATGTTGTATTTTGCAGAAGTTGCCACCACCTTGACCGAAATTGAGGGTGTGATCGGAAGAAAAATCACATTTAATGATGTAGAACCGGCAACTTGGATGCTGAATTTACTTGGAAAAGCCGTGTCAGCTGATGAATTCTTAGCAAGTCTAAAGTTTTGGGATAAGGCTGCCATTCAAATGGAAAACTTTCATGACGATTATGACCTTTACATAACCCCAACTACCGCCCACCCTCCATCAAAGATAGGGGAGCTCGATCAGACTCCATTTGAGAAAGGACTAATCCAAGTAGTGGGAGCTTTACGATTAGGAGGAATATTGAAAAAGTCGGGCTTTGTTGAGCAATTAGCAAACAAAAGCCTTGAGAGAACTCCATTCACCCAGCTTGCGAATTTAACCGGACAACCCGCAATGACTTTGCCCATGCATCTGACGAAGGATGTTCTCCCGTGTGGTGTTCAAGTTATGGCAAGACGCGGTCGTGAAGACCTTCTGTTACAGATTGCAGGTCAACTTGAAAAGACAGACGCATGGATTCAGGTAAAAGATAACCCTAGTTATTAAGAATCGGATACTGGAGTTTGCCCTCGGTACACTAATCCGGTAATACAAGTGAAGCTGACTTAAGTTAATAAAACAAATAGAAAAAGCCATTACAAATTCCTTCTTGTAATGGCTTCTGTTGCAACTGTGGTTTAAGAATATTTTAGTAATATCCACCGTAAGGAGGGTTCTGGTATCCAGGGTAATTTGGGTAATTTTGATATGGTGGATATGGCGTTGGCGGGTATCCTGGATAGTATCCGTAGTTAGGGGATGGGTAATACGGATAGTTATTAGGAGAATTGAGCAATGTTCCTGCAAGTAACCCACCTGCTAATCCACCCAAAAATGGGAGTCCACCTTGAAAACCTCCGTATGAACCATGTCCCGGTTTACCGTGGCCACCGCCATGTCCAGGTTTACCATAATGTCCACCGCCATGTCCTGGTTTACCGTGATTTCCATGTTGTCCGCCGCCGTGTCCATACTTGAACTCACGCATCATTCCTGGATGTGAATAATCATGTTGGTACGGAATAGGCGTTGGATTCATTTGATACCATTCATATTTCATAACGTTTCCTCTTTTCATCAATTCTTTGTCCCTACAGCATATGCAAATACCTATAAAAGTTATGGGCGAGTATCCATGAAAAGGGTATTTACCTAAAAAACTACTGTGTATAGTGGAATTCGGGAATGATAGCTTGTGCAAGGTTGGAGCGTTGCAGGGTCTGCCCATTAAACATTATGGTTTAAGCAGTATAAAAAAATTAAATAGTAGGAGAATAGTGAAAAAAAAACATTTACATCCTTTTATTTAAAAAAAGTGAAGAGATTTTATTTTTACTTCTTGGTTTTAACTTTTAAAAAACACAGTTTTAAGAAACAAGGTAAAAAACGAGGGATTGCCAATTTGGGGAAAACGGATTTATCTCAATCACCATGATTTTTTATTTAACTTTTTTGAATATCCTTTTTGATGCTAGCAATTGATATAACACTTTATTCATTTAAAGGAGATGTTATGGTGGGTTTTTTTGATCGAAAAGCTACTTGTAGTGTGTGTAATAAAGAAGTTGGACTTAATCGATTTAAAATAAAAAAATCTGACGCTTGGTTGTGTCCCAGTTGCTTAGAAGAAGCTGGAGGAGCTATGGCGATTAATGTTAATAAAATTACAGTTGAAGAGATCAAAGCGATTATTCAAGAAAAGGAAGACAAACTTGGTGATGATCCGATGTCACGTGCAGAAAATATGTACCAATATTGTAAAGAGAATAAATTTGGTTCTGGTTTTAACGAAAAGTGGGGGGTTAAACACTTCAAAGTGTTACCGGATAATCTAATTCGCGGTGAAAAGGTATTAATGACCTTCATCGGATTGCATAATTATCAATCCCCCACTAAACATGATAGTAACTATGCATATGCAATTACCAACAAACGAATTTTGTTTGGTCAAAAGTCTTTTGCTGGAGAAAAGTTTAAAGCTGTTAATCACGAAAAAATAAATGATATTTCTTTTGAAAAAGGAATGATATTTGGTATTCTCACAATCGATACTCCACAGGAAAAGTTTAATATTGCATTAGATTCCGCTTCCGCTTCATCCATAAATAATTCGATTCATGAAGTTTTGGATAAATTAAAAACTTCTAATGCTCAAAATAGTAGCCCACAGCAAACAGCCAATACTTCTACTGCTGATGAGATTTTAAAATTTAAAGGACTTTTAGATTCTGGAGTCATTACCGAAGAAGAATTTGAATCCAAGAAAAAGCAGCTTCTCGGATTATAGGCTTTTTAACCTCCGTAATTTTTTGGACGATACTCTAAACTAAATTCGGAGGTTTTTCTAATGTATGCTGTTTTAAAAAAACCATGTAAGACTACCCACGTATTGAAGGGTACAAAATGAATCTCTCATTTTAATGGTTGCTGGTTAACTTGATTGAACACAAAGAGTCTTAATTTACAATTGAATGTATTCTCGTAGTGAAATCCCGACCTTTTTTGAAAATAACAGACAGATAGCTTGGATTCATTCCGGCCACTTTAGCTAATTGGCTAACGTAATTCTGGGGGGCTTGAATAGCTATATTTTCTACTTTTTTTCTAAGGTTTCAATATATATTTACTGATTATCTTTCAACCATTTTTTCAATTCCTCAAAACGCTCATCTATATGTTCTGTAATAAGTCTATAAACGATATACGATGCTATCCAAACAAGTATAATTGGACCTAGAACAGCTATCCACGGTATATGCATACTTATCTTTTACCTCCTTTACTTTACCTATCTATATTCTACAAAAAAGATAGTTAACCTTCTTCGATAAACCTGCACAGTTAGTTCAACAACAAAGGGCGTTTTCTAAGGTTGAGTTTACTCAAATTCTCCTTTATCACTATTCTAAGCTAGTAATGTACCAACCTCTTTAATTTTTTTGACAACCAACGGGAGCTGCTTGAGTACGGCAAAACCTTTTATTAAAGGTATTACTTGACTTCGGACACACTTGCCCGGCAACATTTGATTGCTAAATGTCAAATGAATTTTAGTCAAAAAGACTACCAGGAAATAAAGTCTGCAGACAATGGAGGGCAATTTCTGTTAGGGTGAAGTCGATGTTTGTGTGTCTTCAGGCAGCACAAGGTATTTCTGCAGGGGTGTGTCTGAAGTTTAGCCATCTTCGGACAACACAAGGCAATTACTGCTGGGTAGTGTCTGAAGTTTAGCCATCTTCGGACAACGCTAGGCAAAATCTGCGCAGGTATGTCTGAAGTTTTGGTATCTTCGGACAACGCCAGGCAATTTCCACAAGAGCGTGTCCGAAGTTTAGCCATCTTCGTACAGCACAAGGCAATTACTGCTGGGTAGTGTCTGAAGTTTAGGTATCTTCGGACAACGCAAGGAAATTTCTGCATTGTGCTGTCCGAAGTTTAGGCATCTTCGGACAGCACAATGCAATTACTGCTGGGTAGTGTCTGAAGTTTAGGTATCTTCGGACAAGGCCAGGCAATTTCCACAAGAGCGTGTCTGAAGCATAGGCATCTTCGGACAGCACAAGGAAATTTCCACGAGAGCGTGTCTGAAGTTTAGCCATCTTCGGACAGCACAAGGCAATTACTGCAGGGGTGTGTCTGAAGTTTAGGTATCTTCGGACAACGCCAGGCAATTTCCACAAGAGCGTGTCCGAAGCTTAGGCATCTTCGGACAGCACAAGGCAATTTCCACGAGAGCATGTCTGAAGTTTAGCCATCTTCAGACAGCACAAGGCAATTTCCACAAGAGCGTGTCTGAAGTTTAGGTATCTTCGGACAGCACAAGGTAATTACTGCTGGGTTGTGTCTGAAGTTTAAGCAACTTCGGACAACGCTAGGCAATTTCCACAAGAGCGTGTCTGAAGTTAAGGTATCATCGGACAACGCTAAGCACTATCTGCTGGTGTGTGTCTGAAGTTTAGGCAACTTTGGACAGCACAAGGCAATTTCCACAAGAGCGTGTCTGAAGTTTAGCCATCTTCGGACAGCACAAGGCAATTTCCACAAGAGCGTGTCCGAAGTTAAGGTATCTTCGGACAACGCTAGGCAATTTCCACAAGGGTGTGTCCGAAGTTGAGGTATCTTCAGACAGATCAAGGCAAATGATTAATTAAAAATTCCGTAAGCGGGCAGCATGTGGATTGTTTAAATGATCTATTTTAAAGTTATAGAATGATAGTAACCAAACGGATGATCCAAGAAGGAAAATCCCATTTTTTGTGGAAATTTTTAAAAGGGAATAATGATTTGTAAATCCTGTTTATTAAATATAAATGTTTCAGGGGGAATCATTTATGGATAATTCACCAGATATAAAGTTCTGTTTTTTAAAATGGAGATAAAGAAAAAGTTTGGAAATGCTATGACAAATGAAGACATGCTCATACAACGGTACGCACCAGGATCACCGTGGAATATACCGAACCTAAGTGCTGGGGAGAAAGTAATCTCTACGTTAATGCCCAATGCTCATAATAATCTGAAAGAGGAATATCCGATGACTTTAACGATTGAAAAAATAATCCATTATCAGAAATGAAGAAAATTCCGGAATAAGAGTTACTGTTAATTCGGTGGGCTTTTATCAGTCTTTAGCAAACTTAAAAGCCTTGTCGAGGGGAAAGAGATTCCCTACGTTTAATAAAAGTATCCAAATAAAGAGTGTTTCACTTTGGAGGACGATATGTTTCACAATGAAGATAATAAAATGTTTTTCTATGAGGTACTCTGTACTAGTTGCAGAAAAGTATTTAGGGTATACAAAGGTTCGCTACACTTTAAACTAATTAAGAAAAATAAGACTAAGTATTTTTGTTGTGAAGATTGTAGTCATAAGATACGAATGGATGCTATTAAAAATTTCTTTAGATACTTAAACTGAAAGGTAAGGTTTTACTATGAAATCAGTACTATTAATCGGTCAATCAAATATGGCAGGCAGAGGATTTATTGAAGACGTAAGTCCGATTTATAATGAGCACATAAAAATGTTGCGAAACGGCAGATGGCAAATGATGGCAGAACCGCTTAATTTTGATCGTCACGTTTCTGGTGTTGGCCCAGCAGCCTCTTTTGCTCATGCTTGGACAGAAGCGCATCCCGGCGAATTTATTGGGCTCATACCATGTGCTGAGGGAGGAAGTTCGATAGATGAGTGGGCTATTGATGGAATCTTAACAAGACATGCAATTTCTGAAGCAAAATTCGCAATGGAAACAAGTGAATTAGTGGGAATTCTTTGGCACCAAGGAGAAAGCGACAGTTACGGAGAACGTTATAAGACATATGAAGATAAATTACTTTCATTATTTAAACACTTGAGAGAAGAATTGAATGCACCGGATATCCCAATCTTGATTGGTGAGTTGGGACATTATCTTGGAGAGGTAGGATTTGGAAAAAGTGCTGTAGAATATAAACAAATAAACGAGATATTATCTCAAGTTGCTCATTCCGAAAAAAATTGTTATTTTGTAACGTCAAAAGGCTTAACTGCCAATCCAGATGGCATACATATTAATGCTTTGTCCCAAAGAAAATTTGGATTAAGATACTTTGAGGCTTTTTCAAAACAAAAGCATGTATTAGATATTTTAGACATAGAAAATGAATGGATTGAAAAGATAGCAAAAAGTGAACTAACGAAAAATGAACGTATATTTGTTCAAAGTACGAAGTTTGCATTAGGACAATTGAGTTTTGAGGAGTTTTCTAATAACATCTCCAATATGAATGAAAGTAAGTAATAGTGTTAAACAATCAGGCGCTTTCCTTTAGTAGGTAAGCGCCTTTTTGATATGTCCCTACACAGGGATTAGATTTTGTTATGGTGAAAATGATAAAATTTTACTTACTAAACGGTTCGTTGATCTTAGAAAGATTATAGAAATTGGAATTTTCAAGTAATAAATAGGACACCTTATGAATAAAACTGTGAGGTGTTTAAAATTGGACAACATATCGAACGCTAAATTAACTTCTGCTGAGATTGCTGCACTTTGGATTCAATATTCAAATGAAACAGCAAGCATATGTATTCATAAACATATGATGGAACATCTAGAGGACAATGATATAAAGGATGCATTTGAATATGCAATGTCTCTCAGCACCAATCATATTGAACGTATAAAAGAGTTCTTAAAGAGTGAGGGTTTCCCGATTCCAATTGGATTTACGGAGGAGGATTATATACGGAATGTTCCTAGACTTTACTCTGATGTATTTTGTTTGAACTATTTGAATATCATGTCCCTTCATGGGTGTCATGGATATAGTGGCGCTATCACAACTAGTACACGATTGGATATACGTAATTATTTTACTGAATGCCTCACTAGCGCTGCTGAATTGTGTAATCGGACAAAGAATTTGTTATTAGAAAAAGGGTTATATTATCGGCCGCCTGTGGTCAACCCTCCAAATAGTGCAAGTTACATAGATGATAAAAGCTTTCTAACAGGTTGGTTAGGAGAAAAGAGACCATTAAGCTGTATAGAAATTACAGATATTTATTTTAATCTAAAAAAGAGTATATTTGCTAAAGCCTTTATCATTTCAGCCTATCAAGTTACAAAGTCCAATAAAATAAAAAATTTCTTAAAGAAAGCAGTTAGTAAGAAAGAAGACCATATTAAACTGTTTTTTGAGGTTTTACTTTCTGAAAATCTTCCAAGTCCACCTATTTTTGATGCTGAAATTACGGATTCTACCGTATCACCATTTTCAGATAAACTAATGATGTTCCAAGTTGGATTTTTGTTCTCAACGGCCATGGTCTATTATGGAACGGGATGGGCATCTTCGATTAGAAGAGACTTAACAGCAAAATATATGACGGCAATGGCGGAAGATTTAAAAATTGGTAATGATTGGATTAACATCATGATAAAGAACGGCTGGCTGGAAGAACCACCAATGGCGGAAGACAGAAGCAAGCTAGCGAATACAAAAAAATGATGATCTCTTAGTAACTTGTATCATTCTGACAATATATTTAGTTTTAATCTAACAGGTGCGATGATCCAGAGACGGATTATCGCTTTTTTTATTGAATTTATTGTACGAACGAAACAACTTAGCGAAGTAAGAATATAGATTGAATATTGTAACGTAACAGGCATCCAGTATTGGAGGGGGCAAAAGTGAAAAATACATTGAAATTTTGTCTAACGTGGATTATTGGTGTAGTTCTATCAGTAGTCATAATGAGTGTATGGAGAAATGAAGAAGTAGATTGGAAGCTTTTGATTGGTTTAATTATTGGATGTCTCATAGGGGTACTTTTTGTATTTGGAATCATGATGTATATGAAAAAAATAAGGAGTAAAGCCAATGAATAGTCATGATTTTGCCTATTTTAGTTGCATGTTAAACAATAGAACCGCAGACAAATAAGCCTTACTGATTAGGATTATAATTATGAAATAAAAAAGATAAATGCATTTTACAATATATGGATAAAATAGTAATCAGAAACGATGGAGCTGATTACATGCATTTAATTTTGAACGGAATATTTCTTGGCGCGACATTAATATGGGGTGATTGGAGAAATTGGAAGGAGTACCATTCTACAATCTTGTTCTTCTGGTTTGGGGACTTACTTTACAATATACTTTGCCACGACTATATGATGTGGGAATATAAAGAGAGTATATTTGCTGAAAATCTCCTTTCAAACCATACGATTATTTCTTTATTAATCATGTTTGTTGCCTATCCTTCAACAGTTTTGATATACCTAAGTAAGTTTCCAAAGGGGATTTATAAACGTATAATTTGGATTTTATTTTGGGTAAGTTTATATTCCCTAATAGAATATATTAATTTACACTATTTAAATTTAGTTTTTCACCATAATGGTTGGACAATTGGGTGGTCGGTGTTATTTAATTTAATTCTTTTTCCTATGCTATGGCTGCATTACAAAAAACCAATAAATGCGTTACTTACCTCTATTCCCATTATCTTATTTTTTGTTATTTATTTTCATGTTCCAATACTCTAATTTACAAGTTAAATCAAACGTTGTAGTTGAATACGAGTGTGCGAGTAGCATAAATGAATACGGTTAATTTAATAACTCTCTACATTCCTCATTTAAGGAATGTAGAGAGTTTTTTATTTGCTACTTTTCGAAAAAAAGTTACGGGTTTCTTCACGGATTTGTTTGGGCAAGACACGATTAAGCTCTTCATGTAACCATGAAAGAGTTTTACTACGTAGATCATCACGCATTTTTTCTTCCGCAGCGAGCATAACTAAATTGATGGTACAGAATGAGGGAGCTGAACAGCAGCCTTCTCTATACACATAACCATTGTCTTTAATATTTTTACATTGAAAAATGGGCTTAGGACCTTCAATTGCTTCAACAACATCCCAAAAAGAAATTTCTTCTGGGGACTTAGATAACTTATATCCTCCCTTTACACCAGGGACAGAACTTACAATTCCAGCCTTAGATAATTTACCAAAAACCTTTGATAGAAATGTCTCAGAAAGTCCTTGGAATTCTGCCAGATCCTTTATCCCAACACTTTCTTTGGAAGGAATATCAATTAAATAAACGAGACAATGTAAAGCATATTCTACACCTACACCATATTGCATAAAAATTCACCTACTTCTAATAAAGGAATATTAATTGTATCTTATGAGGATTTAGAGTACTAGTCAAATAAATGGAACCTATTGATTGGGTAAGTTTGTTCAATTGACAAAAATACAGATAGCGTATATTATGGATAGTGTTAATCGGCGATTAACTTAGTCTTTAATTATAACCAATTTAAGAGGACAACAAGAATCAAATTCATGGAGGTGAAACGATGAGAATTTTACAATTAATGGCTCATCCTGATTACAATAATCAAGAAAGAGCTGCAAACCGTCTAGCAGATGTTGGTTTACAAACATTACAAGAAAAATTAAAGGGTCAAGGAACAATCGAAGTAGTAAATGTTTACGATCCAAATACTTTTATCCCGCAAATTACTGCGGATACTTTAAATTTTACTGATCCTAAAGAAATGTCAGCTGAACGATTAGAAAAATATGAAGCACAACATAAATTAATTAAACAATGGAAGTCAGCTGATTATATTTATATTTACATGCCGTTGCATAATTGGAATGTGCCTGCAAAGTTTAAAGACTATCTGGATAATATTCTAACAGCAGGAGAAACATTCAAATATACTAAAACTGGTTCTGTTGGATTAATGTCAGACGAAACTACCAAAGTCACATTTATTCTAACGAGTGGAAGTGAATATGATACGAATTACCGATATGTAAATTTAGATATAGCGCCACAATATATTCGCGGAGTATTGCACATGATGGGAATTAACCAAATGAAATTAATACGTGCTCAAGGCTTAGACATGTCTACTAATGACAGAGAAGAAATAATGAAATCAGCTGAAAAAGAAGTAGTAGGATATATTAATTCACAATCATTCTAAACTTGAAAAACCCGTGACTTTTTGAATTAAAGGGAAAGGTAAAAAGTGTAGATTAAACTAAGCTATTTAAGGAGGAAATTAATAATGGAACAACGAATCGAATATTACAATGTAGCACCAGAAGCCCTTAAAATCATGATGGAAATGGAGAAGTATACAAAAACTACAGGTATAGACCGTAAACTTCGTGAACTTATAAAAATTCGGGCTTCTCAAATAAATGGTTGTGCATACTGTATTAACATGCACACGGTAGATGCTAGAAAAATGGGAGAAACAGAACAACGAATATATTGTATTAGTGCCTGGAGAGAGTGTACATTTTATTCAGACGCGGAAAAAGTAGCACTTGAGTTGACAGAATACGTGACATTAATCCCAACAAAACGTGTGCCAGATGAGCTTTATCAGCGAGTTCGTGAACATTTTGATGAAAAACAATATGTTGACCTTATTCTAATAATTAATCAAATCAACAATTGGAATAGAATTTCTATTGCAATGGGGAATACAGCAACAGAGATGTAATTAATCTGAACAATCCATTTGACAAATGGAATCCAAAAGAACCAGTCTGTATGCTTTTAAATTTCTACTTTACGACAAAATAAATTTTCTAGTATAAATTGATCGCAATCATCTTCATACACAAGAGATTGTAAAAGATTCTACTTAACGAAAGGTGCGTTGATCCATAAGGATTACGCACCTTTTTATTGTAGCTTTTAAGCTAACACAAATAGATAGTTGAATAAGAGAAAGCTTTCATTCATAGGACCGTTTTGTTCGTTTTGTAATAAAAAAATTCTAAAAACGACCGGTAGGAATGTTTAGTTTTGGGTAATTTAAGAATGGCACGATTAATGCAAATGAGAGGATGTTAATAAGTGGAAAAAAAGTTGTTAAAATTACTAGTGGCGTTATGTACTGGTTCTATCCCATTTTTATTTAAGGGACCAAAAATGAGAGAAAATCTTTTGATTTTCTTCGCAAAGGGTGTTATTGCTACTCTAATTGATGCTTACGTTGTTGGAAAACAAAAACTTGAATATCCAATTCGTCCTTTTCCTAAAATTTTCAAAACGAATATTATTTACGACATGTTATTTTTCCCGCTTTTAAGTGTGATATGGGTCAAAATCTCGTATAATGATCATTTTGGCAAAATATTATTAAAAAGTTTAATTTTTAGTGTTCCAATGAGTATTGGGCAATGGTTTATGGAAAAGAACACGGGATTATTCAAATGGAAAAAATGGTCTGCCTTCCATACATTTGCAAGTGTTAATTTTACTTTGTTTATTATTAGAGGTTTGGTTGGTCTGATAAAAATAATAGATAAGTTTAAAGATAAGCAATATATAAATGAATACTAAAGGTTTATACAATGAAGAAAACGTATAAATTAGAAGCAATTCTCTGGAGTGTCTATTATTCGTAGTTATTTAATTAAGAATTTCTTTTAAAGATAATTTTAGTGCAGACCTTCATAGTATCAAAAGGACAAAGCGTAAGTCTCCGCTATGGTTGCTAAGGCAGCCTTTTTTATTTAAATGTAATAGATTGTGAAATTATTTATCTTAAACTAAAGGCAGCTTATCCATCCCGTCAAACAGACTATTCACTAATTGCAGAGGTTCAAATATTACTTACTTTATTATTCATTAAAAATGTAAGGCAGCTTACATTTTTTAAAAGGGATTCCAAGTATAATCGTAAGTGTAAGTTATTAGAAACACTTTGGAGGAGGAACTAATCATGGTATTTGTATATTGTAATATAGAATCTACCTCTCATAAGGTAGTAACTGAAGTGGTATTATTGGCAATGTAGTTTTGACAGCTTGCAAGAGATCCAAGTAGTGTATGTAATGTAATACCATAAAAGAAGAAATTAATATATAGATTCGATACCTTGAGAAAAGATTTAAGAGTGCCCCTAATGTTCTGAGGGATTCTTTCAAAATTGAAGGAAAAGATAGGGTTTAGGTAAAACTAAGTACTAGTAGGAGGCATGATTATGTCAACAAATTATGAATTAGCTACATTTGCTGGTGGATGTTTTTGGTGTATGGTTCAGCCATTTGATGAGTTACCAGGCATTATTGATGTAGTTTCAGGCTATACAGGTGGGCATAAAGAGAACCCAACCTACGAAGAAGTATGCTCAAACACAACGGGTCATTATGAGGCAGTTCAAATTACGTATGATCCTAATGTGTTCCCGTATACAAAGCTCTTAGAACTATTCTGGCAACAAATAGATCCAACCGATGCACATGGTCAGTTTGGTGATCGCGGTGAGTCCTATAAAACGGCGATATTTTATCATACTGAGGAACAAAAGAGACTAGCCGAAGAGTCCAAACAGGCATTAGAGAAAAGCAAAAAGTTTTCAAAGCCAATCGTGACAGAAATCAAAGAGGCATCTGTGTTTTATCCAGCAGAAGAATATCATCAAGGCTATTATAAAAAGAATTCCTTTCATTATAATATGTACAAGGAAGGATCTGGACGAGCGGGATTTATTCGGGAAAATTGGAAGAAACACCATGCAGAAAACATAAAGAATCTTACTCCTATACAGCACCATGTGACTCAAGAGAATGGTACGGAACCACCCTTCCAAAATGAATTTTGGGATAACAAGGAAGAAGGAATTTATGTTGATATCGTTTCTGGAAAACCATTATTTAGTTCATTGGACAAATTTGACTCCGGGTGTGGATGGCCTAGCTTCACAAAGCCTATTAAGCATCAAGAAGTCCTTGAAAAACTAGATACGTCCCATGGGATGAGACGCATTGAAGTCAGAAGCTCATCAGCAGACTCCCATTTAGGACACGTATTTGATGATGGACCACGAGATAAAGGCGGGCTTCGATATTGCATTAACTCTGCAGCACTTAAATTTATCCCAACTGAAAAGCTAAATGAAGAAGGCTATGGGGAATACCTTCGGTTATTTAAATAATTTAGAAAACGTTCCTGGAGACTTCTCTAGGACGTTTTTTTATATTTAAAGCATCAATGCTACAATGGATATGGTTTTACATATATTATCAGGTGATTGTAAATGCAAAGAAGAAATCGATCTATTTACTGGTTTTTGATTATGAAATGATTATAAAACGGTATAACGGGGAGTGAAGACATGGATAAACTCATGTTGCTTTCACAAATTAATTTACTAGATGAGCTACCAGAAGAGGAATTAAAGAAGTTAGACGAAGTAACGGTAACCGTCCCTATTAAAAAAGGTACAATTATCTTAAGTCCGACTCAACAAATGAGGTCGTTGTTTTTCTTGAAAAAAGGACAGGTTCGTTTATATAAGATATCCTCAACAGGAAAGGAATTCACAATTGATCTTTTAAGTGAAGGTAATATCTTTGGAGAAACTTCTAGTTTTTCCTTAACAGAATCTAACATTTATGCAGAAGCGATGGTTGATTCCTTTGTTTGCTCGCTAGAAAAGGAGCGTTTTGAACAGTTACTACGTCAACATCCCGATATTTCGTTAAAACTTATAACTATACTGACCTCAAAGTTAAAAGAAGTGTACGAAATAACAGAAAGCATTGCTTATAAAGATGTCAAATATCGAATTCTTTTACTTTTTATGCAGTTAAGTAACCGATTTGGTGTAAGAAGTGGGGAATGGCAAACAGTTGAGGTCAAGATTACTCAGCATGACATCGCAAGTATGATCGGGTCATCAAGAGAAACCGTTAGTTTATTATTAGGAGAATTAGAAAGGGAACAAGTCATTACGAGGAAGCCATTAAAAATTAATACAGCTCTGGCTAAGAAAGTGTATGGGGTAGAGGAGGTGTAATCAATACTGCTTTCATATCATGTTTATAAAGGAAAAGGCTTGGAGCATACTATACAAAGCACAGTGATTTAAGTAGCGTTAAAAATGAAAAAGGGGTGGTGTAAGATGAAAAGGCAGCTTCCACCTGGGCAATTTGAAACAGAAAAATGGCCAATTCTGCACACAGGGGATGTTCCCGAGTTTAATGAAATCACATGGAATTTCAGACTTTTTGGAGAAGTGAAGCAAGAAAAGTCCTTATCCTATAAGGAATTCATGGAGCTTCCAAAAACCATATCAACCGTAAACATGCATTGTGTTACCACATGGTCTAAATTTGATACAACTTTTGAAGGCATTGCGCTTAGAGAGTTATTGAAATTAGTTGAAATGAATGAAGGCGTAAAATACATCAAAATTTACGGTTACTCCAATAGGGAGAGATTTGGTTATTCTGCAAACTTACCGCTAGAACCTTTATTAGGGGACGATTCTTTATTTGTATTCCGATGGAAGGATAAAAATCATGAATGGCAAGATATTGATCTAAAACATGGTTATCCACTACGGTTTATTCCACCAGAAGAATTTTATCTATGGAAAGGCACAAAGTGGGTTTCAGGGATAGAGTTTATGAAGGAAGACGAGGCTGGTTATTGGGAAGAGCGTGGCTATTCGATGACGGCCAATCCATTTAAAGAAGAGCGATACCGTTAACACAGTTAAGTACATAAACTTTTTTATACTTTGCTTCCCATAAAATAAAATAGACGTGTTTATCGACACGTCTATTTCCTATTAAATGATTGATTCTCAAAGGTTTTCTTCAACTGTATTGGTTAATTCTATTATACTTCATAAAAGGAACTGAAATGACCTTAACTCCTATTTACAAAACAATAGGGTTGTATTATAATTTCTCAGAATACAAAAAAATGAATATTTCGCAAATAGGTTTCTTACCATTCTTCTATGAGAGAATGTGAGACTAAGAGGGAAGTTGGTGTAAGTCCAACACGGTCCCGCCACTGTAAGCGAGGAGGAAGGTTATAAATATCCACTGTGTATGTAACATGGGAAGGAGTAACCGACCGTTGATTCGCAAGTCAGGAGACCTGCCTATTTTGTTTTTTAAGCTTCCTCGAGGAAAGGAACGTTTAAAGTGCAAATAAATGATCATATGTTACTATATTTGTTATATTAGGATTGCTTTATTGGAGTTCTAAGCAAATAACCTTTATTATGCCTTTACGAAACGCTCTTCCTGTGGAATGGCGTTTTTTTGTGTTCAAAATTTGAAGGGGGATAAAAAAATGAAGGAAATGTTGAAAAAATGGGGTCTGTTTAGTCTTATTTTTCTTTTTACCATGGGTATTGTTGCAGGTTGTGGTACACAAGAAAAAACGGCTCAAGATGAAAAGGCTCAAAAAACCGTTGAAAATGTTGAAGGGGAGAACGCTAATCAAGAGTTCCCTATCACGATTATAGACAGTGCTGATCGAGAAGTTACGATTGATGAAGAACCTGAATCAATTGTCTCCATACAGGCAAGTAATACAGAAATTGCATTTGCACTTGGCCTAGGAGAAAAAATCATTGGAGTTTCGGATTACGATAATTATCCATCAGAAGCACTTGAAATACAAAAAGTAGGTGCACAGGATATCAATGCAGAATTGGTTCTTTCACTTCTTCCAGACCTAGCTCTTGTTACTGATTATCATTACAATACACATCCTGAAATATTAAAGCAGTTTGAAGATGCAGGAATTGATGTGATTGTCGTTGGAAGTGCTTCTTCATTTGAAGATGCGTATGAACATATAGAAATGATTGGGAAAGCTACAGGAACTGCGACTGAGGCAAACGAAATTGTGACAAATATGAAGCAACGCTTTGATGAAATCAAGGAAAAAGCTTCAGCTATTACAGATAAAAAGAAAGTCTGGGTTGAGGTTTCGCCAGCACCAGATATTTTTACAACAGGAACCAATACGTTTATGCATGAAATGCTTGAGGCAATTCAAGCTATTAATGCAGCAGAGGAGCATGAAGGGTGGGTACAGTTAACAGAGGAGGAAATTGTCCAATTAAATCCTGATGTCATCATTACAACGTATGGCTACTACATAGATAATCCCACTGAAGAAGTATATGGGCGTGAAGGCTGGTCTGAAGTTCCTGCAGTTAAAAATAAACAGGTCTTTGATGTTGATAATGATACGGTTACGAGACCAGGTCCTCGGTTAATTGAAGGAGTCGAGACTCTTGCGAAGCTTATTTATCCAGAAGTTTTTAATAAATAAAATTACTTGGTTATATATTCTAAGTGGAGGGTTTGTACTTAGTACAGCCCTCCTAGGCGTATTCATTAGTAGTGTCCACGTGCCTGTTCCAACCATTTTACATATTGTGCTAGACAACACATTTGGTTGGGGCTGGCTTAATGAGGTTGCTAGAAATGAAGAAATGATCATTTGGAATATCCGATTACCTAGGGTATTGCTGGCATTTTTTGTTGGTGCGTCTCTTGGATTAGCGGGTGCAGCATTCCAAGGATTATTACGTAACCCATTAGCGGATCCATATACAATCGGGGTTTCATCTGGTGCATCTCTTGGTGCAGTAATTGTTTTATTTTTTCAGTTTACGATTTTGGGGTTAGGAAACTTTACTCTTCCTATTGTTGCAATCGTAGGTGGTTTTATTTCACTCCTTATTGTATTCGGACTTGTTCGATTGAGTAGTCGAAGCTTAGCGATTGAAACCATTATCTTGGCGGGGATAATTGTAAGTTCTTTTATTGGAGCAGTTGTTTCCCTCATTATTTCACTAAGCGACCAAGATTCAATGACTCAAATTATCTATTGGTTATATGGCAGTGTAGGACTAAGAGGCTGGAGTCATGTTCAGTTGATTCTTCCATTTATGTTGTGTGGTTCCTTTATTTTGTTCTACCATTACCGGGAGTTGAATGCGTTAGCTCTTGGGGAGGAGGCGGCAGATCATATTGGGGTTGATGTGAAGAAAGGAAAGTTGTATATCCTAATCGGAGCCTCATTATTAACGGGAGCCGCCGTTGCAGTGTCTGGATCGATTGGTTTTGTAGGACTTGTCATCCCACATTTAGTGCGTATTGTTACAGGGCCAAATCATCGCCATGTACTACCACTTTCCCTAATGGTAGGTGGAGCATTTCTTATAGTAGCTGATTTAGTATCAAGAAGTATTATTGCTCCAGAAGAACTGCCAATTGGTGTTATTACAGCTTTAATAGGTGCACCTGTTTTTGCCCTATTATTAATCAGAGAGAGAGTTGGAGGGGAACGAAGATGATTACTGTTAACAATTTAGTTGGTGGTTATTCGAATTCTCCTATTATTAATGGAATAAATCTTGAGATTCATCAGGGAGAATTTTTTGCACTTCTTGGACCAAATGGAAGTGGAAAAACAACCTTGTTTAAATTGATAACTGGGCAATTGCCGATCATAAAAGGTGATATATTCCTTTCTGGTAAAGAAATTTCCACTCTTTCAAAGCTTGAGAAGGCGAAGAAAGTGGCTGTTCTTACTCAGGAGGCGCAGGTTTCATTTGATTTTACAGTGGAAGAAATTGTGAGTCTAGGGCGGTATCCACATCAAAAAGGTTTATTTAAACAGCTATCCCGAGTAGATTGGAACGTCATTGAAGAGGTGATGGAAATAACGAATATAAGTCAATTTCGAAAAATTCCATTCCGAATGATCAGTGGTGGCGAGAAGCAAAGGGTGTTATTAGCTAAGGCATTGGCGCAAGAACCTGAGATTTTACTTTTAGATGAGCCAACGAATCATTTAGATGTGAAACACACATTCCAAATGTTGGATTTATTAAAAGAACGGCAGCAAAGTATGGGGTTAACCATTTTCTCCATTCTGCATGATTTAAATGTTGCTTCTCAATATGCAGATCGAATCGCCATGCTTCATAAGGGCTGTTTCTTAGAAGTTGGAGATGTTGACAATTTCAGAAAGACCGACCTACTAAAGAAGGTATATGAAGTGGATATTAAGCTTGGGTCTCATCCGACAATTTCAAAACCGCAACTCCTTATGACACCAGGCTATCATCAAGCAGAACCTTGTACACGTTTTGAAAATTCTTATCAGATTCATCAAACGAAAGAGTATATTCACATTCAGTTCGATCACCCTTTACGAACAATTTCGAATGGGGTCATCGGTGATGGTATTCAATGGTTAAGGCATTTTTGTAATTTTTATGTTGATAAGAATTATAATTGCTCAGCACCTGACCGTGATTTGCGAAATTGGATGACAAAGTACGCTATTCCTTATGAGCAAGCGGTTGGAATGATGACAGCTGTTCAATTAAAGGATGTGGTTATACGTCATGAAGAATTTGAAGGTATTCAAATTCTAGCTGTTGTAACTGCAGGTACCGGGAATGCTGTCGATATTTCAAGTCGTACCCATTCTAAGGTGAGTCAATCAGTAGGTACAATCAACACCATGCTGTTCATTGATTCACATTTTACAGATGGTGCACTTGTAAATGGCTTTATGTCAGCTACAGAAGCAAAAACAAAAGCATTACTAGACATGAATATTAAAGATCCACACTCCAACACGATTGCAACTGGTACATCAACGGATTCACTACTTCTAGGTCTTACTCAACAAGGGGAGAAAACACCATATGCAGGTTCAGGAACCACTGTTGGAAAAGCTATAGGTCAAATCGTGTATGAAGCAACAAAAGAAGCTATCCAAAAGTATTTACAAAGTAGTCCAAACGAAATAAGGTGGGGAAGTAAATGACCGAACGACGAATTGTAATTGCAGGTACTGGAAGTGGCGTTGGAAAAACAACATTAACAATTGGTATTATGTCAGCATTCATGAAACGAGGGCTAAGCGTACAAGGCTTTAAATGTGGTCCTGACTATATAGACCCATCCTATCATACAGCTGTAACAAAACGAGTTTCACGCAATTTAGATAGTTGGATGCTCACTCATGAAAGAGTTTTGGATATTTTCACACATGGAAATCGTGATGCAGATATTTCAATTATAGAAGGAGTTATGGGATTCTTTGATGGAAAAAGTCCGGAAACGAATGAAGGTAGTACTGCAGAGATTAGTATCATAACGAAAAGTCCTGTATTGCTTGTAGTCAATTGTGAAAGTATGGCTCGTAGTGCTGCAGCAATTGTGAAGGGTTTTCAAATGTTTGCAGAAGGTCCAAATATAGTTGGAGTTATTGCAAACAGAGTGGGGAGCGAGGGACATTTCCAACTTGTCAAAAAAGCAATTGAACAAGAATGTCATATTCCGGTTATTGGATATTTGAAACGAGATGTCGAGATTGAAATTCCAGAAAGACATCTTGGACTTATTCCTTCAATTGAACGCGGTGAACTTACTCCGTTATTTGATAAAGTTGGTGACTTGGTTTTAGAGACGATTGATCTTGATAAATTGCTTGAATTAGCTGTAGCGGAACCGCTAAATGAAAAAAATAAATCCTCAATGTTTGAAAAGAAGCAAGATACTATGACGAGAATAGCGGTTGCAAAGGATGCAGCCTTTAACTTCTATTATCCTGAGAATCTAGAATTATTAGAAGTTAATGGCGCAGAATTAGTCTATTTTTCTCCATTGGCTAATGAAGAGTTACCAATGAATGTAGATGGTCTATATATAGGAGGAGGCTTCCCAGAGGAATTCGCTTTAACCTTGGAATCTAATGTAAAGACCAAGGAATCGATTCAGAAAGCAATTAAAGAAGGGCTGCCAACTCTTGGTGAATGTGGCGGGTTCATGTATTTGACCGAGTCCATTGAAACGACAGAACAGAAGACGTATCAAATGATCGGGATCATTCCTGGTAAAGTCCAAATGCATTCCTATTTACAAGCATTGGGATATAGAGAAGTTAGTGGTCTCAATAACAATTTCATTCTTTCCAATCAAATGGGTAGAGGGCATGAATTTCATTATTCTTCTTTTATGGCAAATGAGAATGAATTCTCCCATGCTTTTAAAACAAAAGGACTGCGGGGTGTTAAGCAGGAAGGGTGTCTAAAATACAATTTAGTAGCTGGCTACACCCATCTTCATTTTGGCTCAAACCCAAAAATTGCTGAGAACTGGATTAGGAAATGTCTAGAGTATAAAGCGAGTAAGGAGAGATAAGGATGAAACAAATATACGAATCCACCCCAAAGGTAAACAAGGAGATGGGGAGACAGGTTGGTGAGTATATTAATACGTTAACAAAGCCAATAGGAAGCCTTGGGCGACTAGAGGAAATGGCTATTAACCTAGCAGAAATGAAGAATGAACCATTCCCTAGTGTTACGCCACCAGGTGTGCTAGTTTTTGCGGCCGATCATGGGATCACTTCAGAAGGTGTATCTGCCTATCCGCAAGCAGTAACAGAACAGATGGTTCGAAACTTTTTAAATGGTGGTGCAGCAATAAATGTATTTAGTAGACAAATAGGCGCCATTCTTAAGGTAATCGATATAGGAGTAGCTACCGATATTGAACACAAGAGTTTAATCAATCAAAAAGTTCGTTATGGTACAGGCAATTTTTATCTTGAAGATGCAATGAGTCGACAAGAAGCTGAACAAGCAATGGATGCTGGATATAATCAAGCCTTACAAATCATCGAAGAAGGGGCACAATGTCTCATACTCGGGGAGATGGGGATCGGAAATACAACATCAAGTAGTGCAATCCTAGCCGTTTTAAGTGGTAAAGATATATCCCAATTAGTAGGAAGAGGAACTGGGATTTCTGATGCTACATTTTTACATAAAACTGAAATTATTAAACAGGCGCTAATACGTAGGAATCCGAATCCAAATGATCCAATTGATATTCTAGCGAAAGTGGGCGGACTAGAGATTGCCGCAATGACAGGTGCAATGCTAGGTGCTGCAAGCAAGAGGGTACCGATTCTTGTAGATGGTTTTATCTGTACCATCGCAGCGTTAGTTGCAAACTTAATCTCCCCTAGTGTTAACGACTATATCATGGTCACACATCAATCCGTTGAACCAGGTCACAATATTGCACTTTCACTAGTAGGGAAGAAACCCATTATTGATTTAGGACTTAGACTTGGAGAAGGAACAGGAGCAGCCATTTCATTTCCTATTATCCAATCGGCTACACTCATGGTAAAAGAAATGGCAACCTTTGACTCAGCAGGAATTTCTAAGAAATAGTAATTCAAACTTTATAAAACTAGGAGGTTTATATGAAACAAGCTAACGATAAGAAAAAGGGATTAACACTTGTATATACGGGTCACGGTAAAGGGAAGACAACAGCAGCTCTAGGTCTAACAGTTCGAGCGGTTGGCAGAGGGTTAAGTGTAAAAATCTATCAATTTATTAAATCACCTGAACGTTCATATGGTGAACAAATTGCCTTAAGTAAGCTTGGAGTTGAGATGGAGCAACTTGGTATTGGATTTACTTGGACAAAGACCCCAGAAGAACATCGCGAAGCATTAAGGACCGGATGGTTAAAGGCTAAGGAAGCTGTCATGAGCGGTGAATCTGATTTGATCATACTAGATGAATTAAACAATGCATTAGCAATTGATACCTTTCCAATTGATGATGTGTTACCACTAAACGAAGTGGTAGATGTATTAAAAAATAAACCGCCACATGTTCATCTCGTTATTACTGGAAGAGATGCCAAACGGGAAATACGTGAAATCGCCGATCTTGTTTCAGTTGTTGAAGTGGAAAAGCATTATTATGATGAAGGCATACCAGCCGTAAAAGGTATTGAATTTTAACTTTATTCAGCAGAAGTCCCGTGGGGATGCATGCAAAAAAATATCAAATTCAGTGGGGGTTCAAACCCCGGCTGAAATTAAGGAACTCAGACTAAGAATGCCACGTCCTGTGGCAACGTCTGAGTGACCAACATCGTATTGGCCTAAAGACTCCGGCGGATGCCACGATTTTTCAGAGGTGGCTTTTCGAGCGGTAAGATTAAAGACTAAGAGCGCCACATCCTGTGGCAACGTCTTTATGACCCACATCGTGTGGGCCTAAAAATCGGGCGCAAATACGCCAAGGCGCATTTGATAATGTCAAGAACCCCAAAAGAAAAGGAGTTCACACATATGAATAGAGCTGTACCGTTAATGATTCAAGGTACTCATTCAGATGCTGGAAAGAGTGCAATTGTTACCGCTCTTTGCCGGATATTTGTTCAGGATGGTTATAAAACAGCCCCTTTTAAATCGCAAAATATGGCATTGAATTCGTATATTACGGTCGATGGAAAAGAAATCGGGCGTGCACAAGGTGTTCAAGCTGAAGCTGCACGAATCGTAGCAACAACAGATATGAATCCGATATTAATTAAGCCAAATGGAAACTATGAATCACAAATTGTTGTTCACGGTAAGCCATTTAAGAATATGAAAGCTGGAGAATATCGCGAGGAATTTTTTCAACAAGGTTTACAAGTGATTCGAGAAGTGTATGATACATTGTCCAAAAGCTATGAGCGGATTGTGATAGAAGGAGCGGGTAGCCCTGCAGAGATTAATTTAAATGACCGGGAGCTTGTGAATATGCGAGTTGCACGGATAGCGAATGCACCTGTAATACTCGTTGGGGATATTGACAAGGGTGGAGTCTTTGCTAGTTTAGTAGGAACATTACAGCTTCTTGAGCCTCAGGATCGAAAAAGGGTTATCGGTGTCATTATTAATAAATTTAGAGGGGATGTTTCGCTATTACAGCCTGGGTTAACGTGGTTTGAGGAATATACGGGTGTGCCTATTCTAGGGGTTGTTCCATATATCGATAACCTCTTAATTGAAGCAGAGGATTCACTCGTGTTAAATACGTATACTTCGAAACCGGATGAGTCAAAAGAAATTGATATTGCGGTCATATGTCATCCGATGATATCGAATTTTACGGATATCGATCCTTTTTTTGAGGAAAAGGATTGTCATGTTCGCTTTGTTAAAACGATTGAAGACGTTCGAAATCCAGATGTACTGATTTTACCAGGAAGTAAAAATACAATTGAGGATTTGATGAGCTTACACAGTACAGGTCTAGCTAATCGGATATTGGATTTAGTACAAAAAAGAACTACAGTTGTCGGCATTTGCGGTGGGTACCAAATGCTAGGAACGCTTATTGTAGATGAACATGAAGTTGAATCAACGCATAGTTGTGTTGAAGGACTCGGTCTGATTCCAATGAAAACCTCGATGACCACACAGAAGACAACCGTTCATTCAGAAGGAATTGCGCAGTTTGGTGAGGAACGCATTCCAGTTTCAGGTTATGAAATTCATATGGGACAATCATCTTTTGAAAATGAATGTGATCATTTTGTTCAATTAGCTGACAGATGGGAAGGAACGATAACGAAGGACAAACAAATAATCGGGACGTACTTTCATGGTATTTTCCATAATGATTTATTTCGTGAGGTCTTTCTAAATGAAATCAGAGTGAAGAAAGGATTAGAGCCAATTAAGAATCGAGCCTCTTTCTCCAAAAAAAGAGAAGAAGGGTTTGATGTATTAGCCAATGTTGTGAGAGAAAATATCCAGTTAGATCAAATAAATAAATTGATAACAGACTATCAAAAGGAATTGAAATGATGGGAATGGTACAGGAACCCACAATTATGTTCTGCACGATTTTATTCGCTGCAATTGTATTAGATTTGTTAATTGGTGACCCCAGGTGGTTTCCCCATCCTGTTGTGTTAATGGGAAAATTGATCACATACCTAGAAAAGAGCTGGAATAGAGGAAAAGGGAGAGTTTGGAAAGGTATTTGCTTGTGCGGAACTGTTATTCTACTCGTTTTTTTCCTTACCTTATCCCTTGTTTATCTCGCTTATCAATTGCATCCATTCGCTGGAATATTCATACAAATTTATTTGATTTCAACCACGATTGCGATCAAAGGTCTTTCGGCTGCTGCTAAAGAAGTCCTCGTTCCTATAGAGAATGGGAATATTACGGAAGCGAGAGACAAGCTAAGTATGATTGTCGGACGAGATACGGAACATTTACCAGAGAATGAAATTGTCAGAGGAACGGTTGAAACGGTTGCGGAGAATACCGTTGATGGGATAACAGCACCCTTATTTTGGGCATTCATAGGAGGGGCACCACTTGTGATGGTGTACCGTGCGATTAACACGTTAGATTCGATGGTTGGACATAAAAATGAACGATTTAATCAATTTGGGTGGGCTTCAGCTAGACTTGATGATCTAGTCAATTGGATTCCTGCGAGACTAACAGCCCTCTCAATGTGGCTAGCCGCTTATTTTATTAAAGGGTCTAATTATAGAAATGGATGGAAAACAACTTGGAGAGATGCAAGAAAACACCCGAGTCCAAATAGCGGGTGGTCAGAGGCAATGGTGGCAGGATTACTCGGAATTCAGTTAGGCGGGATCAATTATTATCAAGGTAGAAAATCAGTACGTGCACAAATGGGAGACCCTTCTAGAAATTTGGTGAGCTCTGATATCGAAAAAACAATTCAATATATGCATGGAGGGTGGATCGTATTCTTTCTATTTGGTTTGTGCATACTCCAGCTAGTTAAATAGTGTAAATGAGGTGAAATGATGAAATGGCCAAATCATGGGGGACAACCTGAAACAATCAAAAAACTGTTACATATGAAGGAAGAAAAATCATTAATCGATTTTAGCGCAAACCTAAATCCTATGGGGCCGCCTATTTGGTTATCAGATGTTTTACAACAAGAGTATGAGACCATAACCCGTTATCCAGATCCAACGTATTCGAAAGCGAGCGCTGCAATCGCGGAGCATGAAGGAATAGACCAAGACGTGGTCCTAGTAACAAATGGGGGAGCAGAGGCCATTTTTTTAGTGGCAAAGTATTTCGAAAAAGGAAAGGCGCTCATAGCCCATCCTACCTTTTTGGAATATGAGCGTGCCTGTACACATTACCATATTGATGTGGAGGATCTGATAGTTGATGATGAAAGTGGTTTTACACTACCAGTCCAATTGATTCAAGATAGGTTTGCTGAAAAAGATGTTCTGTTTCTTTGTCGTCCAAATAATCCAACTGGAACGGTTATACCAGAAGAAGATTTGCAGCTTTTATTAGAAATTGGGAAGAAAAAGGATACATATGTAGTAGTGGATGAAGCTTTTGTCGATTTTTTACCAACTACCATTGCATCCCTTACGTCTTGGTTATCGGCATACCCCAATCTAATCATTTTACGTTCTTTAACTAAAATGTATACAATTCCAGGGCTTCGAATCGGATATATAATGGCTCACCCAACTGTCATACATGCGTTGAAAAACGAACAAATTCCTTGGAGCATTAACTCCTTAGTTGATGCAGTCGTTCCGAGATTACTTGAAGACCGAACTTTTGTTGACAAAACAAAAGTTTGGTTACATGGGGAATCTCGGTATGTATTTAGTTGCTTAAAAGAATTAGACTACTACGTTTCACCATCACTAGTAAACTTTTATCTATTGCAGGATAAAAAATCTCCAAATCGAACAGATGAACTTTATTACTTTTTATTGGAGAATGGAATCCTGACGCGACATACTCACAACTTTAAAGGACTTAATGGAAAATTTATTCGAATCGCCATCAGGTCATACACAGAAAATCAACATTTACTTACTGCACTTCAAAAGTGGAGAAAAGAGTAATGGTCATTTTTATTTCAGGTGGCGCTAGATCAGGGAAAAGTCTTTTTGCAGAACAAACAGCTCTGTCGTATTTTGATCAAATGAAGCAAGAAAATCATAGCATTTCTCTTCGATACATTGCTACCGCTAAAAAAAGTGATGATGAAATGGTAGAAAGGATTCGAATTCATCAACATGATCGCGGGGAGAGGTGGCATACAATTGAAGAGTCCTTTCATCTTGAACCGATTCTGTCAAACTTTAAAAAAGGTGATGTGATTTTACTAGATTGTTTAACGATATGGGTAAGTAATGTCATGTTCGAACGTGGACTTAGGTTGGAAGAGATGGAAGAAAGGGTGAACCGCTGGTTATCAATTGCACGCGAAAAGCAACTTCACCTTCTAATTGTTTCAAATGATGTGAATGAGGGAATCCCACACAGTGATGATGTTGTTCAAAGCTATATGTATACCTTACAACGTCTTCATTACAATATTGTGCAGCAATCAGACATTGCCGTCCAGGTTCAAGCAGGGATTCCGTTGTATTGGAAGGGTGAAGGCTGATGAAGCAAATGATGTTTGGATTTATACTTGCTGTACAATTCCTTACACGAATTCCACTTACTATCGAATGTCCGTGGACAAAACAGACAAGTAGATGGGCAATCAGGAGTTACCCGCTTGTTGGTGTAGGATTAGGTGCGATTATTATAAGTGTGTTGTCGGTATTGCAGCCTTACGTCCCAATCCTGTTTTTGACATTGCTTATCCTTTCATTATGGGTCTATATAACTGGTGGATTACACTTAGATGGGTGGATGGATGTAGCTGATGCAGTGGGGTCAAACGCCCCCATTGAGAAAAAATGGGAGATCATGAAAGACCCACATGTAGGAAGTTTTGGACTGATTTCACTCCTTTTTTTACTCGCATGGAAAACGTTTTTTATTTATTCATTGATTGAAGCGGATATTCTCTTGTCTTCGTTTCTTTTTATCATGGCGTTTTCACGTTTAGGAGCCGTTATATTAATGATTTCTTTACCTACAGCAAAACAACATGGCTTAGCATGGGAGTGGAAGAAAAACGTAAATCAGTTTGACTTTTTATATGCGATGATTCCTGTAGGGATACTCTTATACATCTTTCCTGAATGTTTCTTTTTAGTTCCTGCATATATTGTGTTTATGGTCTTGTTTGGTGCTTGGATCAAGCATACATTTAAAGGAACAAATGGAGATTTATTAGGTACAGCCATAGAGGGAGGCGAATTATGGGGACTTGCGATTACATGGTTGTATATCTCGTTCGTCATGGGATAACAGCTTGGAATAAGGAGAAACGGTATTTAGGTCATACGGATATAGAAATTATAAGAGGTGAACAATCAGGCCTAATTAAGCTTAAAAAAGAATTGACACACATACATTTTGACCATATTTTTACAAGTGATTTACGACGTTGTCAGGAGTCTTTGAAATTATTAAATATTCCAGCACCGGAAACGGAAGATGATAGATTAAGAGAATTGGATTTTGGGGATTGGGAAGGAAAAACATATGACGAATTGAAAGACCAGAAAGCGTATCAGAACTGGCTTAACAATTGGGAGAAAGGCATAATTCCGAATGGGGAGTCAACTGACACATTTAGTGGTCGAATTGATGCCTTCTTTAATGAACGATTTCAACAAACGCGTCACAATGAAACCATTCTTATCATGACTCATGGAGGCGTGATTCGGTATGTTGTTTCAAAATATGTATCATCTCTTTCGTTCTGGGAAGTCACGATCCCGAATGGACATTGTATACGTTTAACTTTTAAGAAGAACGAGGGGGGATGGACATGCAGCTCGTTATCGGCGGTGCCTTCGCAGGAAAAAGGAAAATCGTGAGAGAGAAATATGAAAGTTGTAGTTGGACATCTGCTTATATGGGTGATTCATTATCGGATTGGAGTATCAAATGGGAGAATGATACACCATTAGTCGTTGAAGGTTGGGAAAAATGGATTGAAACTGAACTTGCCCATGGAAAAAGCATGAACGAGATTCGAAGTGATTATTCACAACTTTTTCATGCATTTGATGTGGAGGAGAAAAAGCGTAATATGCCGATCGTGCTTGTCATGCTAGAGGTTGGCAGTGGCATAGTACCCATTCAAAAAAATGATAGAATGCTACGAGATGTGATGGGATGGATCGCGCAGGATGCTGTAAAGATGTCAGATGAAGTGGTGTACGTATGGAATGGGTTAAGTAAGAAATTAAAATAAATCTTTTCTGCTTGTAAGAAGGAGGTATCGCTCATGAGACTCATCTCTATTTGTCCAAGTAATACGGAAATAGTTGAATATCTTGGATTAACTAAATTCTTAATAGGAGTAGATAATTACTCAGATTGGCCTGAACAGGTGAAAACATTACCGAGATTGGGTCCTGATTTACATATCGACATGGATAAAGTAGAAGAGCTACAGCCAGACCTAGTGTTAGCATCTTTAAGTGTACCTGGGATGGAACGAAATATTGAAGAACTGAAGAAGAGAAACCTTCCTTATGTCATTGTTCCAAACCCAGAAAGTTTACTAGAGGTAGGAGAAAGCTTACTTTTTGTGGGAAAAGCAACCAATGTTTTTGAAAAAGCGACCCAATTATTTGATAAATATAAACAAATTCTTGAAAGCTATCAACGTTTATCGAAGCAAGTAGATAATCAGAAATCAATCTATTGGGAATGGTGGGCAAAGCCGATTTTTACACCTGGGGCGACAAATTGGTTATCTGAAATGAGTGAGCTTGCAGGTGGGAGAAATATTTTTCAAGATATGGAACAAGCGAGTGTACACACAAATTGGGAAGAAGTTAGACGAAGAAATCCTGATGTGATGTGCATCATCTGGGTAGGTGTTCAAAAAGACAAAGTGAACCCTAAAGTCATTTTAAAACGTCCACAATCAGATAAAATGCAGGCGATACAAAATAAGCAATTGTATATTTTAGAAGAACCATTATTTTGCAGACCATCTCCAAGATTATTGCTCGGACTCAATAAGATTGCAAGCATTCTACATCCAACTATATTTCCTCCATTTATCGAAGGGAAAGATCTGTTAATCCACAAGTAACAGTTAAGGATGGATGCATGATCTAGGCCAAATATAAGTAACGTTTTGAAATTGCGGAAGTTTATGATGACTTCCGTTTTTTTTGTACTGATTTACTGAATTTGCAATAAGAAAAAAATAAGAAAACACTTGAACCGTCCTGTTATTTGATTTACAAATATGGGCACAAAAGACGCTGCACATCAGTAAATTGCTCACTTGAATAATCTGAAGTTTATGAAAAGTATCAACACCTGATTATAATAGCGTAAGCACATACATACAATAATTTATTAAATGGACAACCAATTTTAGTATTATAGCCAGTTTCTGTTCAACAGCTTTTTTGGTTGGCCTAGTTTCGTAGACTTATAAATATGTAACAAGGTTAACAGTTTCTAACCGGTTCATAGTATCTGTTTGATACTGAATATAAAAAGATATTGAAGGAGGAAAAACGATTGCCGAAGTTAGGACTTATTCCGAAGTTAATCCTTGGTTTATTGATTGGTATTGGAATTGGGTTGTTGGACATCGACTGGATGATTCGATTGACCGAAACAGGTAGGGTTTTATTAGGTGGATTAATAAAATTTATTATCCCTCTTATTATCATTTCGTTTGTCGCTGCTGCAATTTCAGAGTTTGGAAAAAGGGCTGGAAGACTATTAAGTTTTACGGTTGGAATTTCCTATATTGATACCATCATTGCGTGTGCATTGGGAGCAGTAGTCGCTTATTTTGTTATTCCCCTCTTTGCAATTGACTCAAAGTCAGGGGCAGAAGCAGCTTCAATTGGAGCGCCTTTTATTGAGATTGAGATGACTCCAATCATGAGTGTCATGAGTGCGTTATTAATTGCTTTTATCCTGGGTATTGGAAGTACTGTGGTAAAAGGGGTAACGATTAAGAATGCAATTAGTGAATTAAGAGACATTGTTACGCTCTGTATAAATAAAATAATACTCCCAATTCTTCCTTTCTTTATTGGATGTATATTCGCTGGGATTACTGCAAAAGGAGAGTTGTTTTCTAGTATAGGGATTTTTGGGAAAATGCTCATCCTAATTATAGTCTTGCAAATTGTGTGGTTGCTTATTGAGTACACAGTAGCTGGAGTAATTTCAAGAAACAACCCTTGGAAAATGTTCAAGGCGATGATTCCTGCTTATTTTACAGCATTGGGAACGATGTCAAGTGCGGCTACATTACCAGTAGCTTTAAAACAGGCCAAAACAGTACCATATATGAAGAAAAGCATTGCCGACTTTGTCATTCCTTTATGTAATACAGTCCACTTATCTGGTGCTGCAATGGCGATTACAATTAGTGCATTTACAGTTTCTCAGATGACCACGGGGCAATTACCACCAATAGGAGTTGTAGTCACATTTATAATTTTATTAGGAATTATCGAGGTTGGTGCTGTAGGAGTTCCAGGAGGCTCCGTCCTAGCTGCGTTAGGAATATTACAGTCTTCGCTTGGATTTGATGAGGCAGCATTGGGCCTGATGCTCACTTTATTTATGATTCAGGATAGTTTTGGAACTGCTACAAACGTAGTTGGGGATGGAGCAATTGGAATGATCGTGAATAAAATCTTTGGAAAAGATAAAGCTGCACAAACTGAGGTAAACAACGAAATTCAATTATAATTACAAAGGAGAAAGTCAGTGAAACATATAGATTTACGGAGTGATGCTGAAACTATGCCAACCCAAGAAATGTTGGACGCGATAACAAAAGCGAAACTAGGCGATGCTATTCTTGGGGAAGATCCAACAGTAATTGAACTAGAAAGGCTAGCATCTTCCATATTTGATATGGAGGATGCTATGCTAACCATTTCAGGGACCATGGCAAACCAAGTTGCAGTAATGACTATGACAGAGAGAGGCCAAGAAGTGATTATGGGGAAGGAGTCACATTTGTATAATCTTGAGGTAGCAGGGTTAGCGGCACTCTCACAAGTTCAAGCTCGTAGTGTTTCTGTAAAACAGGGGCTATACGATTTAAATGGAATAGAAGAATCGATTCAACCTAATGGTATTCAAATTGCGAAAACGGGATTAATTTGTTTGGAAAACACTTATAACTTAAATGAAGGATCAGTAGTTCCCCTTGAAAATATGAAGGAAATAAGGGAGTTGGCTAATGCTTACGGGGTTCCAATCTACTTAGATGGCGCTAGACTCTTTAATGCCGCTGCCTACCTTAACGTGCAAGCTTCTGTTATATGTAAATATGTAGATGCTGTACAAATTTGTTTAACAAAGGGATTAGGCTGTCCAGTAGGGTCTATATTGTTGGGATCAAAATCATTTATTCGAGAAGCTAAAAAAATCCGCCAACGATTGGGCGGAGGAATGCGACAAGCTGGAATCATTGCAGCACCGGGGATCATCGCACTTACAAAAATGACTGGTCAAATGAAAAATGACCACCAGCTAGCAAGAAAATTAAGTGATGGTTTATCTGCTATTCAAGGAATTAAATTGACTTCTGAACAGTTCCAAACAAACATCGTATCTATTGAGATTGTAAAAGAAGGTTGGAATGCGGACCAATTAGTTAATAAATTGAAATCGGTTAATATCCTCGTAAAGAAAATAGGACCTAAGAAGGTGCGAATGGTCACACATCATCAAATATCTAGTAAGGATATAGATGAGGTATTAGGATATTTAACTACTATAATAGAGTGAAATATATCGTAGTAAAATTGCAATTTTAACTCAATGGTGCCCATGTCAGAAATCTAGCAAATGGAAAAACATATTTTGCCTACATTGAGTACAATAATGTCGGTGTAATTGAGCGCAGTAAAATCGTTACTTTGAAGCCACATAAATAGATTGTAGTTTCAACCATGATGATAAATCGCAAATTATACGGATTATAAACTTGGGGGCATCTTTTAACTAATTTATTGGTTATGAGGTGTCTCTTTCTTATTGATATTGCAACCTAACACCTTGAAGATGCATAGTTAGCAAATTTCCTGTAAACTATCAGTAAATTGAACATGCAGGAGTGAGACTCTAATATGCAATACGATGTTAAGAATTCTGATGAATATTTAGCATTACTTGAGGACGATTGGCGAAAAGAGAAACTGCTCGCGATTCGTGAAATGATTTTGGATTATGCACCCGAGTTAGAAGAAGTGATTCGCTATAAAATGTTGAATTATGGTAAAGATGACAACTATGTCTTAGCGTTAAACGCGCAAAAACATTATGTCAGCCTCTATGTAGGTACAATAGATAAGGTAGAAAATGCAGAATCCCTATTAGCGGGCTATAATTATGGAAAAGGCTGCATACGCGTAAAAAAATCGATAAAGGTTGAAGATACGGGCTTGGAACAATTTATCCATAAAACACTTGATATGTGGCGCGCCGGAGAAGATATAGATTGTTAATATGGATATAATTTTGTTTTCCTACTGGAAATAAAGTCAGGAAAAATGAATATTATCATCCACTGGACCACCAAACCCCAAATTACTCCGGATCGACCTGTGAACCTGACGGAATCATGATTTCCGTCAGGTTTTTTGTATTCTTGCTTTTATTAAATCAAAGTAATCTAAATTAAAATATAAACATTTTATATTTTTGTATAAGTTTACTTTACTTTTGGTAAATCTAAGTTTATAATTTGATTCAAGAGGTGATGGTCATGAAGAAAGATTTTGGTGATTCGATCTCAAATAAGGTGTATGAATATCGTGTACTCGCCAGAATGTCTCAGCAAGAATTAGCAGAGAAAGTTGGAGTTTCCAAACAAACCATCTTTGTAATGGAAAAAGGTAATTATGTTCCGACTCTATTGTTAGCTTTTCGAATTGCCGAATTTTTTAATGTTGATGTTAACGATATTTTTACTTATGAGAAAGGAAATGATCAAAATGAAAATTAATATGTCAAATATATCTAACGCAATTTTTGATCCATTAAGATCTTGGGCTGAGCAATCACAAGGTAATTGGAACATTCTTATTGTTAGCGGTTTTTTATTGGTTTTTGTCGGTGGGATTCTATCATACGTATTACAGAAAAAAATGGGAGAAGCTGACGAAAGAACAAATCAAATAAAATTAAAAAGTGCGTTCATAATGTTAAGTGGAATCGTTTTGTGCGACGTGATTTTCCCGAAAGAATATATGTGGCAAATATTCTTCTTATTTAAATATTCGCTTGCCTTCCTTGCCTCAGCAGTCTATCTAGCTATACGATATAAAAAAGATTTTATTGGTTAAAGAACGAATGATTGAAAGCGGGATAAGAGGAGGTTCGAAAAATTATCATAGTTATCAAAAATCGGTTGCAAAAAACGGTTTATCTCCTTCTTTTTTTCCTGTTATTAGTGTCGATATCTGGGTACCATCAACTAATGAAAGACTTAGTATATCCAAGTATGCCTGTACTGGTCGAGGCTGATTTTTTATCGGAGGAATACTTTACTGAACTCTCAGAGCAATATGATCAGATACAATCTGAGCATAAAAAATGGTATAGATTTGATTCATCTAAAGGAATTGCATCACATGCAGTCGTAACAAAAATGATGGCTGATTTGGTGGGAAATGAAAAGCTTCTTAACGGACATAAACAATTTAATCTGTTTGTTGAGACATTTGATCACCATGTCAAACAACTTCCTTACATCACAGAAGAGATTCATTATTTTCGCAACGAATTGAATCGATATGGAGAGGCACCTGAGCTTTTAGCGGAAATGATTGAACTAGTGGCATGTGGCAAATGGCAGCTATTCAGTGCTAGATACCACCGGTATGAAGTAAACGAATATGACGCCGCATATAATGTGAAGTTTATATCATCAGATGGTCGCTTTGAAGTTGTCTATAATGCTGAAACAGGTCAAATCATTAACGATCCGGTAAACATGGGCACGTATAATTTTGCGCCGGGTAGTATCCATCCATGGAAGTATTACCAGCACCATAAATACGATAAAGTTCCTTGGAAGAAATGGAGTAATACGAATCAGATTTCATACAAGGAAATTACAAAGAAGCAGTCAAGGCATGGCTCAACGGAACAAAAGAAAAGTACGGAAGAACTCCAGAAATTAATAGAAGACAAAAAATACGTTTCAAAGAAGTGTCGATAGGGGTTTGAAGTGCTAAAAGGACAATTCCCCACTAACGAGACTTACTAAATACGTAGATAAGCACTTCGCTGGTTTCTTGGCTTGCAACAGATAAACAAATAGCATTTGATGAACGTATCAAACAAATGCTGGTTTCTGCTTGGAGAATGTCAAATCACTATACAGTAGAAATGTTAACATGACCTATGTGTGATCGATTGTTTTATATTTGTTGCTTCCAGGACGTTTCTTAATTTCATTCCAGGCTTCAATCGCTTCTTCGCGTCTTTTGCCTTGATTTTTCGGGTCTTCAAAAAAGTCACGAATGAATTGATTGTATTCGAATTTAGGTGCAATGTTCTTTTTGTAGGAGGGGGCTTTCTTTCGCTCTTCTTCCTCATACCAAGCATCTACAACGTCTCGATACGTTTTCCCTACGTTGTTTTTAAAATAGTTTTAAATATATGTAGAAAAATGAAATTTTGGGATAACCTTCTTTTAAAAAAACCTCACATCTTGACTACAACGGTGGTTCTCCGTAATGACTGTATCTAGACTTATATTTGATTGTGATTCCTATCTTTTTATTTTTTTTCTGGTAGGTTTTTTTATCTCTCCTGTTCGAAGAAAGGTTTCAACCCTATCAGTAATATCAATTTTTGAACCAGAAGCACCGATTCCATTTTCTCTGCACAATGCTTGTAATTCTTCCTTTAGCCAATTGAAATCTCTAAAACTCTCGCCATGAATATCTTTTGTTAAAATGGGTCTCAACAAACGTCACCCCCATACACTTTAATATAGTATAGAACATTCGTTCTCTAGAAACGATAAGTCTATCTAAAAATAAAAAGTATTTGAAAATAGTCGAAAATTAATCGACTTTGTTTTTTCTATCACTATTTTATTTGTTAATAAAGAGAACTAAAGCGAAATGTTCTATTTAATTAAATGAATAGAATTTCCATTATGTCATATTTGTACATGAAATTGTGCAGATTTGTGTGGTATACAAATTATTAGAAAAGCTTGATAATTTAAATAGTAAACGTTTTCATAAATTTTTAAGGGGGAAGAGTATGAAGGAGGCAAAGTTTTTAGCTATGAGTCTTATCTTGATAGTTACTATTCTATTAACTGCTTGTAATAGTGACTCTAGTAATGGGACAGGCGATAGCGATGCGGTTGAGCTTGTTTATATGAGTCATACTCCAGAGAATGATGTTCAAAAGAAAGTGATTGAGGAGGAAGTGATTGGAGCATTCGAAAAGGAACATCCAAACATCAAAATTAAATGGGTACAAAATGAAGATCCTGTTTCATTAGTAAGACAACAATTAGCTGCTGGTGCGGGACCAGATATCGTCCTTGTGGATGGTCCAACACAAGTCGTTCAATTTGCTAAATCTGATTATTTATTGCCACTTGATGATTATGCTGCGAAATATGGCTGGTCAGATCGCTATTTTGAGTGGGCATATGATACAGGGATCGTTGAGGACAAACTGTATAGTCTACCTGGCCAATATGAATCATTAGTAGTCTGGTATAACAAAGATTTATTTGAACAACATGGTTGGGAGGAACCAAAAAATTTAGATGAATTCTTACAGTTAAATGAAGATATCGCAAACGCTGGGGTAATCCCATTTGCATTTGGAACAACGGACTTCAGACCAGCAAATGAATGGTGGCTTTCAGTTGTTTACAACTCATATTTGGGTAAAGAGGAATTTAAGAAAGTATTAAGTAATGAGGTTCCATGGACAAGTGATCTCGTTCAAGAAGCGACAACGATTTGGAAGGACGTTTGGCAAAAAGGCTATATCAATGAGAAAAAATCGCACGCTATTTCTGGTGACGATGCTTGGACATTATTCCGAAACCAAAAAGCAGCAATGAAAATGGAAGGAACCTGGGCAAACGCAAACTTTACGACAGAACCAGTTGACTTCGAGGTTGATTTCTTTGTGATGCCGGGTTGGAGAGATGGAGTTGAACCAACTTTACCATTAGCGTTGGGTGAGAACGTTGGTATTAATGCAGACACGAAACATCCTGATGAAGCTGCGGAATTTATTGACTGGTTATTCAGTGATGAAGTTGGAACCATTATGTTTAAACAAGGTTACTTCTATCCGAACAAAGGCATTGAGGCGGTTGAAGGTGTAGATCCGATTGTGACAAATGTTCATAAAGAACTTGATGCTTCACTTGAAAAAGGGAATACTGGATTTGCATCTTGGACATATTGGGGTCCAAATGTTGAGTACTATTTATGGGACAACATTGATAGTGTGTTCCTTGATCAATTATCTGTCGAAGAGTATTTAAAAAATGCTCAGAAACAGGCTGAGAAAGATGAAGAAGAAGGTCTGCTCTTTAATTTTAATGAGTAAATAATAGTAAAAGGGGACTACATGATCATTGTCCCCTTTTTCTGTAAAGGAGTGTGAGGATCAATGGAGGTTTCAGCCGTCACATCTACAAAGACCGTAAGGAAAAGTAACAAGAGAAAATGGAAACAAACGATTCTACCTTGGATTCTATTATCTCCTACTCTAGTACTTTTACTTCTTGTAGTAGGAGGGCCACTTGTTGGAACCTTATGGTTAGCGTTCACCGATTGGAATGGTATCGCGAATCCTGAATTTATTGGGTTTGAGAACTTTATTCGCCTATTTTCCGATCATGTTTTCTTTGCTGCTCTGTTAAACAATGTGAAATGGATGGGATTCTTTCTAACCGTCCCTGTAATCCTTTCATTAAGTGTTGCTCTCTTAATTAGTAAAGTGAAATTCGGGAAAATGTTTTATAGAATGATTGTATTTATTCCTTATATTGTTGCTACTGTTGTAACAGCGAAAATATGGTTGTGGATGTATAACCCATATGTTGGCCTGAATGTGAAATTTGAAGAGTGGGGACTGGATTGGCTTGCATTACCATGGCTGGAAGACGGGAAATATGCACTGTTCTCCGTTGCTCTAGCGGATGGTTGGCATTTCTATGGTTTTCTAGTTGTTTTATTCTTAGTCGCTTTACAACAAATTGATAAAAGTTTGGAAGAGGCCGCACTTGTTGAAGGCGCCAATAAACTTCAAATCTTCTTCCATGTTGTTTTACCACAATTGCGACCAACTCTTGTTTTAATCTATATGTTGTTGATTATTTGGTCATTTGCTGCCTTTGATTATGTATTTGTTATGACACAAGGTGGACCTGGTAACGCATCTGAATTAATTGCCACATATATGTATGACCTAGCAATTTATGGCCAACAACCAGGGTATGCAAGTGCCGTTGCTTTAACTATGGGTCTCTTTAGTATTCTAGTAATTGTTGGATTTGGCTATTTGAAGAAAAAGGGGTGGGATGTGTAATGAAAAAGTTCTTAGACTGGAGGCATATCCCCCTAATTATCATAGCTGCTCTAACCGCTGCACCACTTTTTCTGTTATTTAGTAATGCGTTAAAACCAAAAGATGAGTTTCAAGTAAACCCATTTGGAATTCCTACTAGATTAGAGTTCCAAAATATCGTGGATGCTTGGGAGAGGGGGGGTTACGGGGAAGCGTTCATCAATAGTCTTATCGTTGGTATAGCCTGTATTGTGATTATTTCGGTGAGTGCTGGCTTTGCTGCCTATGCATTATCAAAGCTCCAATTTAAAGGATCAAGTGCGATTATGGGAATCCTTTTATTCATTCTATCTGTTCCTGTCGGATTGTTCCTTGTTCCATTATTTTTCATTTGGAAACAGCTTAATTTAATGGATAGTTTGATAGGGCTCATTCTGATCTATTCAGCTATTTTTCTACCATTTAATATTTTCTTATTACGTTCTTTCTTTGTAGCGATTCCTAATGAGTTATTGGATAGCGCTCGAATTGATGGATGTAATGAATTTCAGGTGATTTATCGGATCATGCTTCCATTAGCGAGTCCGGCATTTTTAACGGTTGTTCTTCTTGTTGGATTATGGACGTGGAATGAATTTTTCTTTGCCAATGCGTTTATTCAATCAGAGGAGTTAAAAACAGTTGCTACAAAGTACTTAGCCTTTACGGGTAGATTTACCTCAGATTGGTCAATGTTATCAGCTGCTGGGGTAATCACGATATTGCCAATAACCATTATTTTTGTTATTCTACAGCGCCGTTTCATCGAAGGTATTGCGGAAGGTAGTGTCAAAGGATAATTTTTTATGGAAAAGAGGAGGAATATCAATGTCTATTACTGAGAAGAAAAATAGTTTTAGCAAGCAATCGTTAGATGTATTTGCAAACGATTACGTAGAAAGAGTGTATGCAGGCTGGCTTGGGAAAGTTATAGGTGTTAGACATGGGGGAAATATTGAAGGATGGACCTACGAGAGAATAAACAAGGCTTTTGGTGAAGTCACTGGGTATCTCCATGAATTTAAAAACTTTGCAGCAGATGATGATACGAATGGTCCATTATTCTTTTTACGTTCGTTAGAAGATTATACGCATACAAGTGAGATTACACCTGAACATATGGGGCTAACATGGTTGAATTATGCGCCAGATGGCCATGGCTTTTACTGGTGGGGTGGATACGGGAAGTCAACCGAACATACGGCTTATTTGAATATAAAAAATGGGATTATGGCTCCTCGTTCTGGTTCCATTGAACAAAATGGTCATGCAGTTGCAGAGCAAATTGGTGGTCAAATCTTCATTGATGTGTGGGGATTAATTGCACCTGGTAATCCTACATTAGCTGCCGAGTATGCTGAAAAAATAGCATCTGTTTCGCACGATGGCAATGGAAAATATGGTGGTATGTTTATTGCTGCATGTATTGCTGAAGCATTTGTCGAAAATGACATTGAAAAAATTATCGAAGCTGGCTTGGCTGTGATTCCAGCAGATTGCGAATATGCTGAGGTAACAAGAGATCTAATCAGGTTTTATCATGAACACCCTGAGAATTGGCGAGACTGCTTCCAATTTGTATATGAAAACTATGGATATGACAAATACCCAGGAAACTGTCATATCATTCCAAACTCTGCAGTTATCATTTTATCCATGCTATATGGGCAAGGGGATTTTTCAAAAACGATTAATATTTGTAATATGTGTGGCTGGGACACAGATTGTAATGTCGGTAATGTTGGCTGTATCTTGGGTGTAATGAATGGCATTAACGGAATTAATCAAAAGTGGATTACTCCAATCAATGATTTCCTATGCTGTTCAAGTGTAATCGGTACATTAAATATTCAGGATATCCCTTGGGGTGCCTCATACATTTCAAAACTTGGTTATAAAATTGCAGGTGTCCAAGCACCAGAAAAGTGGGCTAATCTAATCGAAAATAAAAATCGAGTTTTCCACTTTGAATACCCAACATCTACACATGCCTTTCGAGTGGAATGTGATGCTCGAGAACAAGTAACGGGTGTCATTGAAAACACGACAGAAGAAGCACATACAGGTGACCGTTCTTTAAAAGTAATGTTTGATTATAGTAATGGAGGAAATGGCTATCGTACATTTGTAAAAACATACTATACGCCAGAAGATTTTAATGATAGTAGATATGATCCTAGCTTTTCACCAATCCTTTATCCAGGTCAAACAATTGAATGTTATGTGAAGATTCCTATAGGGGAAATAAATGATGTGAAAGGTAGGCTATACGTCAAAGATCGTAATACGAATCTAAGATATTATGGAGATAAAGTTCAACTAACAGAAGGAAGTTGGGACCATTTAGTGTTTGATATCCCTTCCTTAAAAGGAGTATGCATCGAAGAAGCGGGTATTGAATTGATTCCAGTGCAAGAGGAAAGAAGACTAGGTGCACTGCCTTCCTTAATCGCGTATGTTGATGACTTTAGATTCTCAGGAAAGCCTAACTATGAAATTGATTTTGAGAATGAAAGATTGGAAGTATGGAATGGATTACACATTGAAGTAAGTCAGTTTACATACCTTCGAGGAATTTGGACATTAGAAGATGGATACCTAAGTGGAAGTTATTATGGTGAACAAGCAGAGGCATATACGGGTGATCTCAATTGGGAAAACTATGAATTTGAAGCCACTGTTAAGCCTATGCTCGGAAATGATCATTATTTAAATTATCGAGTTCAAGGTGGTATCCGCTCGTATGCAGTAGGGTTTGCACCAAATAACCAACTATCACTTTATAAAAATGATAATGGGTATCGTAAACTAGCATCGTCTGATTATGTCTGGAAAGTTGGAAAAGAATACACTTTAAAGATAGAAGCAAAAGGAAAACACTATAAAATTTTTGTGGATGATCAAGTAGCACTAGAATATACAGATACAGAAAATCCATATCTATTTGGCCAAATTGGTTTTTCGAATGTGAATGGTAGCCACACACATTATAAAGGATTTAGAGTAAAAGGTTTATAAGATATACAGGGAATTTCCTATCAAATAGAGGAGGGGAATTCCCTTATTGAAATTATTTTCAATAACCTGAATATTGAATGTTCTTCTTGCTTTTTTCCACTGATTGAAAACATAATGTAGAAAAAAATGCTTTCAATTATATAGGGGGGAATTTTGTTGAAGATTAATCTTTTACTTGCTGAGGACGAAGGGAATGTTCGGAGGGGTATCACACAATATATTCACCAGTTAGGTGAACCCTATTTTTTAGTTGGAAGTGCTGCCAATGGAGTAGAGGCTATGGAAATAGCGAAACGTACGACCATTCATATCTTAGTAACAGATATTCGAATGCCGAAAATGGATGGTCTAGATTTAGTCAAACAAGTGAAACAACTATATCCGGAATGTACAACAATCATTGTTAGTGGCTATGATGATTTTGAGTATGCGAGAAAGGCCATTCAGCTGGGGGTTCAAGAATTCTTACTTAAACCCATCCAACAAGAAAATCTCTCAGAAACCTTATCAAAAGTAACCTCTATTTATTTTTCATTATCTACTCATAATCAACTAATGGTGAATCAAGAAAAATGGGACATGGCACTCGTTCGTCTTGAATCACATCTATTTGATGCAATTGAAATGGGAAATAAGGACACGACGAGGGAGGCATTTACAAAACTTTACCTTGCATTCTTAGCTCGTGTGAAAGATGATCCCTTTCGGTTACTATCTTTTGTACTTGATAGTCTCAAGTCATTACGAAAAAGGCTCTCATGCAATGAAATAATCCAACTTTATTATGATAAAGAAGGAAAAATGTTGTTTGAAGAATTAAACCCAAAACTGACCACTCATGCCATCAGAACAAGAGTGGAGGAGTTCTTCATACAATGTTCAGATATAGTGAGGGATTGTAGACAACAATCTTGTCCAGATATCCTATTTCACTGTAAAGAGGTCATTAACAATCATTACAAGCAAAATATTACCTTAAATGAAGTAGCCAATATTGTGGGTGTGACTCCTTCTTATTTAAGTAGAGTCTTTAAAAAAGAAACTGGAATAAATTTTATTGATTACTTGAACAACATCCGAATCGAAGAAGCGAAACTTCTACTTAGAGAATCAGATATGAAAGTGTTGGAAGTATCTGAAAGGGTTGGGTTTAATAGCACGGAATACTTTACAAGGATCTTTAAAAAGCACACAGGTGAATCGCCGCTGCACTTTCGAACAAAAAGAGTGGCAAAATAAATGAAAAAACTTTCAAACAGGTCGCTCTATCAAAAACTATTGTTTATATTAATAGCTCTAACGATTATTCCTATTTTGATGATAAGTATATACGGTTATCATACGTTTAGTCGTGTTCTATATAATATGATTACAGAGTCCAATTTCAACAATGTGGATCAAATGGGAGAGTTTTTAAGTGAAATCTATCAAGATTTGGATAGTATACTAACGAAGGTTACGATCCATCCAGATATTCAGGATTCTTTAAAAAAGGAATCAAAGAATGATTGGAATTCTTATCAAGAAGCTAGATTCTTTACCGAATATACAAATCTTCTCATGGTAGGTCATCCAGAAATTAAAGAAATATCTGTCTACAATTTTGAAGGGAAGCGGCTAGATAGTGAGGGTCATTTTTTACCAGGTTTTGAAGAGCATTTTGCATTTGAAGAATTAAGGAGTAACCTCGAAAATCAATTCGTTACAACTAGCAAGGTATACAACGTTGATGGAGATACTATCATTTCGTTCGGAAAAAAAATTATTGACTTACATACAGGTAAATACATTGGAATTGCCATTCTTGATTTAAATCTTGATTACTATTATCAAGAACTAGGAGATGCAAAACTATTAAAATCTGGTTTTTTCATTTTAATGAATCAGCATAATGAGTATTTGTTTCATCCTACTAACAAATTAGGAACAAAATCCAATCACTTTTGGATTAATCAAACGGAAAAATATAAATTGTACAAAGATCAAAATGGGAACCAATTGCTGTACTTTATGAAAGAAGTACCACAAACAGGATGGAAAGTATTTGGGGTTGTTCCGTATGATGAAGTTGTTGAACAATTTAAACCGATTCGGCTAGGATTCTTTGTCTTTATTGTCATTATCCTTTGTTTTATCTTTTTATTGGCTTTTTCCATTCGAAAACTATTTGTGAAACCCATTCAAAAATTACAAGAGTCATTAATTGATGTCCAAAATGGAGATTTTCAAACAAGGGTTCATTTTAATAGGAAGGATGAAATTGGGATCTTAGGTACTCATTTCAATGCAATGGTGATGAAAATTGAAGAGTTAATCGAACGTGTCTATCAAAGTGAATTGAGAGAATCAAAAGCCCTTTTATTACAAAAACAGGCAGAAATTGATGCACTACAAGAAAAAATAACACCGCATTTTTTATACAATACTCTTAATTCAATTAGTTGGTTTGCAAATCAAAAAGGAATACGAGAAATTCAAATTGTAGTGGATTCCTTAAGTCAATTATTACGATATAGTTTAAAAGATGATTCAAAATTCGTGACGTTGAAAGAGGAATTTGATTACTTGAAGTTATTTGGGGAAATCATTGATTTTCGTTATGATGGAGAAATTGAGTTTCTCTATCATCTTCCTACATATATCGAACATACGTTGGTACCTAGGTTTCTGTTACAGCCGATTGTTGAGAATGCGATTAAATATGCTTTTGATACGACCAATTCAACAAAAATAATTGAAGTGAACTGTTTTCAGCAAAACAAGGATTTGGTGATTGAGGTGAAAGATAATGGAATTGGGATTGAGAATGAACGACTAAAAAAAGTGTATTCAATGTTGGACTCATCTGTAGGCACAATAATGAAAGAAAAAGGAAATCCAGAGAGTACGGGAATAGGCTTACCAAATGTGCACCAAAGAATCAAATTAACTTTTGGTGATGAGTATGGTGTGAAGATTGAAAGTGAACCTGAACAAGGAACAGAGGTAACGCTTATTTTACCTTTTATCGAGGAGAGGTGTTTGTAAAATGAGTCAAATTGTAGTAATTGGCAGTATTAACATGGATATTGTCAACCGAGTGAATAGGCACCCTCTACCAGGAGAAACAATGAAAGGATTAAAAACGGAGTTTAATCCTGGTGGAAAAGGCGCCAATCAAGCTATATCTGCATCAAGAGCTGGTGGACTTGTCACAATGGTGTGTGCGTTAGGTAATGATTCGTTTAGCTCCGAATTGCTTGAAACCTTGAAAACAGAAGGGATTTCGAGTGATTATATTGTTACCAAACCCTCAAATTCGGGACTTGCCCTCATTACCGTAGATCGTAATGGAGAAAATTCGATTATTCTCGAAGAAGGAGCAAATGGGTTACTGCATAAGGATGACATCAAAAACGTCCTCCCAGAAGTTTTAAAAAATGCTGATTTAATCCTATTACAAAATGAAATCCCATGGGAAACGACTATTTATGTGATTGAGCAAGCTGATAAATTAGGTGTACCTGTCTTTTTTAACCCTGCACCAGCGATAGAGGTACCAACGGGTGTATTGGATAAACTAAGTGGTTTATTTGTAAATGAAACTGAAACGGAAGTGATTACAGGAATCCATGTGACTGATCCAACTTCTGCAGAAAAAGCAGCAGACCTATTACTAGAAGAAGGGGTACAAGAAGTCATCATAACCCTCGGCAAACAAGGATCTTATTTTAAGAATAGTAGTGGAGTACGCATCTATACACCCGCATTTACTGTACAAGCTATTGATACAACAGCTGCGGGAGACACATTTATCGGTGCATACGTAGTAGCAAAAAGCAGTGGTAGCACCATCGAAGATAGCCTCGCGTTTGCAACTGCAGCTTCCGCCCTAACGGTATCAAAGGAAGGGGCCCTAAAGTCTATCCCAATCAAAAATGAAGTATTAGAGTTTTTGAGGGTACGGGTCTGAGGATAAGTGAGAACTGACTAGGTTGTAGGTAACTATATGGGCGAATTCTTGATTAAAGATTAAAATTACATAAGAATTCTGAAGGAGAGTGTGGTTTTCACTCTCCTTAGTTACTGCAAATCTCTCACGAGCACTTGTTTATCTAGCATATTTTCCCTTCTAATAAGTGAAGCGTATTTGCAATCAACTAGATACCATTTGTACCATCCAATGAATCAGTCATTACTAAAGTTCTCCTTTTTATTGTAAGAGGAGTTGTTTTTTGCTCCCAAGAGTCAAATTGAAGAACCGCTACCTCTTTTGTTTGTTGAACATGACATGTCAGAAGAGATACTGCTTCGTAATTCGGGAAGTCACTGTGACAGTAGATAACGGACTTGAAATTGCCATGTCATAAGTAAAGTGACAATTAATAAAAGTTCTAATATATTCATCATCGATTCATGTTTGACCCAGATGGTTAACAGACCCCCTGTAATCATAACGATTGTGCCAACCAAGAGCCAATAAAAGTGAAATCTCTTCGCCAAAATAAAGCCAACAATCCCGAGAACAATTGTTACGATAATGACCATAATCGGACTACCCGAATGACCCGCACTTGTATAGGTCAATATGCCATTTTTCCAATGGGGTTCAAGTTCAAGATTGATTACTGATGTAAATAGTTCATAAAGAATTAACCCGAGAGTCATCAGAAATGCTAAGACCTTCCAGAAGGTTTTCTTGGCCCACGGTAATTCTGTCCCCAAACAGATTCCAAATGCAAATAAAACCAGGGTGGGGGTAAACAGGGCGTGTAACAAAAATCGAACATAGCTGATACTCTCCAGCATTTTTCCTTCACCGATAAATCTACCTAACGCAATGATCAAGTTATCATATATAAGTCCAATAATGACGAATAAGAGTAAATTGGTAAGATGTAATCTTGCTTTTTTAACTAAAAAAATCCCCCAAACAAATAGACAAAGATAACTGAATGCAAGGAAGAAGTAGAGAAAGGATTCCATAGTGACCACATCCTTTTTTCCTATTTTCACCTATTTTTTTAAGGTTACTCTTTTGGATAGTAAATTTAAATTCTGGTACCGAGCCTAGTGCTTAGAAATATCATTAGAGTTATATCCATAAAAACATGATGAATATCGATTTATTGCACTAAAAAGAGAAAAAATTTAGTTGTCTGAACGGAGTATATTGATTTTGGAGAATAGTAATGGTATTCTTCAGGGAGTCTTTTGGTTTAAGTAAGACTCTTTTTTATATTCTGAATGTGGGCTTGTCCTTTAGTTCTTTAAAAGTTTACTAGATGGGGTCTGACATCAAATCCTTAGACTCCTTTTTGTCGTTTGAAATAATAGGGGAACGGGAGAACTGTCGACATGTTTCAAGAAAGTGGTGTGAATGATGAGTAAAGATTATGTTGTAACAGTTTTTTCTTCTGTTCAATGGCTTATTTTTATTTTTGCTAATACAGTAGTTGTCCCGATTTCGATAGGAACCGTGTTTGAGGTGCCTCAAGATACGATTGGAATGATGCTAAGATGCTCTTTAATCCTTACAGGGGTAGCTTGTATGTTTCAAGGATGGATTGGACATCGAATGCCCATTATGGAAGGACATTCTGGGTTGTTATGGGGCGTTATATTAAACCTAGGGCTCACTGCTTCTTCGATGGGAATGAGCCTATCTACGATTGGTGGAGGGATCACGACTGGGATTCTACTCGCTTGCGTATTTACAATCGTTTTAGCAGCATGTAATGGTTTGTCACTTTTTCAGTCAATCTTCAGTCCAATGGTCATGTCAGTCTATCTTTTTCTCTTAACCTTCCAATTGATTTTTATCTTCTTTAAAGGAATGTTTCCTTTAACCAAGGAAGGAGTATTAGACGTACCGTTGAGTTTATTATCAATCGGAATTGTAATCCTAGTTGTGATTATAAAACTTAAAGGCTCTAAATCTATTAGTAATTTCTCCATTTTAATAGGTTTAATGATTGGATGGATATTGCATGATCTATTTTTTATGGATGTTAGCCAAAGGGCTTTAGAAGCATCCTCGATGTCTTTCACTTTATTTCCTATCGGAGAACCAAATCTAGAGTTTGGGATTATTGGCGTGACATTCTTTGCAGTGGTAATCAATTTGAGCAATACAATTGCTTCGATTGATGCAGCCGGAAAACTGATAAACAAAGAAACCCCACAACATAGATTTCGTAATTCTATCTATGTGACAAGTGTTTTTACGGCGATTGGTACGGGATTTGGGCTAGTACCTTACACACCCTTTACATCCTCAATCGGATTTCTACAAAGCACAAGAATATTTCATTCGAAACCATTCCTTATCGGTGGTGGGTTATTAACAACAATCGGACTGGTTCCTATATTCGGATCATTCCTTGCAACCATGCCAATTTCAGTAGGAAATGCTGTTTTATTTGTGGCCTATTTACAATTATTCGGTACAGCCTTTAGCAGCCTTAACGGGAAGACGTTTAATTCGAATACAATTTTTCGATTGGCAGCACCTGTTCTAGTTGGGATCAGTATCATGAACATTTCACCCACTGTTTTCGCTGACATCCCACTATATATACAGCCGTTTATTAGCAATGGCTTAATTATAGGTGTTTTACTATCAGTTACGTTAGAGAAAATAGTGAATTGGAAGGTATTTGAGACGGTAGAATTGAATAGGTAGTGGATTAGAGTGCCTGACCCCCAGCGCGGTAATGCTTTACTGTGTTGGGGGTCAGGCGTTTTTTATTCATTATCGACAAAATTCGGGGAGTCACTGTGACCTAAACTTACTAATAAGAAGAACGGACAACTAGCAGATCTAACTGCTAGTTGTTCGTGTCTTCCTTACAAAAAGTCCGACTGCTCACTAAATGAAATGTCCCTAAGCCTTTTTGTTATAGTTTTTATTCATAACGTCTTTATCTATAAATATATTGTTTTTTTGTTGTACGTTGATGTTATACCGTAAAATATACAATTACCGATAGCACTACAGATGTAATCGAAATCGCTATGAGAGGTCTGATTGCCCGTTCACGGACATCTTTTAAGCTTACGTTTAAGCCTAAGCCTACCATTGCTGCGGTTAACAGCCATGTGGTAAGGGTGAAAACGAAATTCATTATATTATCGGGCATTGGAATGGAGTAGCCAAATACATAGCTTCCTAGAATACTCATGACAATAAATCCTACAAGGAACCAAGGAAATTCAATTTTTGCTTTGCCGGTTTCATTGTTGTTATTCTTTCTTTTCATAAAGAAAATTAAAATGAAGCATAGCGGGATAAGGAGGAAAACTCGGCCTAATTTTGCTAGTAATCCAACAGCGAGTGCATCTTCTCCACCAGGTGCAGCTGCAAGTGCTACATGGGCGACCTCATGAAGACTTGTTCCAGACCAGATTCCATATTGTACGGCGTCAATTGGTAGAATTGGTCTTAAGATCGTGTAAATAATGGCGAAAATAGTTCCGACCAAGGCGATTATCCCAACTCCAATTGCAGTATCCTCATCTTTTGATTTTATTATGGGTGCAACCGCTGCAATGGCAGCAGCTCCGCATACGCCTGTTCCAACACCGAGTAATAGGGATATAGTTTGATCCGCTTTTAGAACTTTTGCTAGCCACATTATAGCAAAAATTGCAAATATGATTACTAGTGCATCCCGTACTAATAACCCAATCCCGTCGCTAAGTACCATTTCGATGTTTAATTTTAATCCATACAAAATTATAGCGAGTCTAAGTATTCGTTTCGATGAAAAGACAATACCTGAGCGTATCATCTCCGGAAAGCCAAAAATTTGCCTGTAAACGATTGCAATAATGATGGCACATGCCATTTGTCCTACAATACTAAATCCTGGTACAAGTGCTAATAAGTATCCTAAAAGTGCTAATAAAAATGTAAAAGCAACCCCGCCAACCAATGCTAATTCCGGTTTTGTCTTTTTTATTGGTAATTGTTTTAATTCAGCTAACGCCATATGTGCACCTCCTGCTTTTACTATATTAGGCGACTAGGTATAAGTAAAATAAGTGTTAATTATAGTTATGATAAGTGATTTGTTATAATGAATGTAGACGGAGAGGAAGTGGAAAAGTGGATCAGCAATTACAAGTATTTATCATGGTTGCAGAAAAGAGGAATTTTTCACGAGCAGCTGAGGAACTTCATATGACTCAACCTGCAGTTAGTCAATATATACGTACTTTTGAAGAAAATCTAGGGGTTCGACTTCTTGAACGAACGAATAAATATGTGCAATTAAATAAAGCGGGCGAGATTGTTTACCACCATGCGAAGGAGATAGTCGGATTATATACACGAATGGAGAACCTATTGGATGAACTAACAAATAAGGTGAGAGGGCCGTTGTCAATTGGCGCTAGCTATACATTTGGTGAGTATGTCCTGCCACATGTGTTAGCAGATATGAAAACGGTGTATCCGGATGTTCAGCCAACAGTTAAGATTGATAACACAGAAAGAATTGTCGAGTTAGTGAAAGCACATCAACTTGATATTGGAATTATTGAAGGACAAGTAAAAAAGGAGAAGTCCCTTGAGATTGAGGAATTTGCGGCGGATCGTATGGTGATTATTGCTTTACCAAACAACTCATTGGTTGGTGAATATGGTGAGATTGAGTTAAAAGAACTTGAGGCGCAACCGTGGATTCTTAGGGAAGAGGGATCCGGAACAAGGGAAGCTGGGGAAAAGATTTTTGAACAACTTGGGATTGATCCGAAGAATATTATGACGTTTAGTAGTACACAGTCAGTTAAGGAGGCTGTGAAGGCGGGGCTTGGAATTAGTTTGTTATCAGAGCTTGCAGTAGCGAGTGAGCTTAAAAGTGGTGATTTGAAGATAATTGATGTGGATGGATTACAGTTTCCTAGACAATTTTTCATTGTTTTGGATTCGCCGTTTCGTACGAAGGTATTGGATGAGTTTGTTAGATTACTAAAGACAAAGGGAAAGAATTTAAACAATGGTTCTGACTATAAACGTGGCACAGATAAGTCGTTTTAATCAAAAGTGCTCTTAAAAAATACTATACTTACACAAATGAAGGTCTGACCCCTGTATTTTTAGGTTGAAATGAGTTTATGTAAGAAACGATAAAACATTCACAGCTGTTGTTAAGTCAGCGTTTGTGGGTGTTTTATTTTATACGATAAATATTAGGGAGACTGAAAAAATAGTGAAACAGCATATAAAAAGAGTAGATTTAATTCTGTGCTTATTCGATCAATACAAAAGACCCTTAACTACTGTTTTAGGTCTCAAACTAGTTCTGAAGAACTTATTTCGTATATCGAAATTTGTCTAAATAATAGGTAACCTACTCTATTAAACTCTAGGTGGAAGTGAATTAGTATAATAGTTGAAGTAAAAAAAACAGGGGGGTAATATTCTTGAAAATGAAAAAGAAAGTGCTTACAATTTCTTTGACAGGGTTGTTGGCTTTGGGAGGAGTAACTGCTGTAGCTCTGCCAGCCAGTGCGGTGGGCAACGGGCCAGGTACGGGAAATGGCAAAATTCAAACATCGATTCTCAATACATATGATAGCATGGTAGATTATCTTAAAACGCAGGAAGCTAAGCAGGAAGCCATGGAACTTGAGGTAATTGGCCAAACGGTAAAAGGCCGTGATATTTACATGGCGAAATATATTTCCAATCCTGAGAATCCTACCATCCTTTTCCTCACGCAGCAGCACGGTAACGAGCAGCTGACAACCGAAGGAGCGCTTGAATTCATCAAGCATCTAGGGACTGGGAAAACGAAGGGGGTACTGGAAAATGTCAACATACTTGTCATTCCGATGTTGAATGCGGATGGGGCAATGGGAGATGTGAACTTCTCGCTAGATGATTACCTGGCAAGTGGGGACCGCCATTTGACACGCTATAATGCGAACAATGTCGACTTGAACCGTGAGCATGATAAGGCGGTAAGCGCCATGGAACCTGAAGCAAAATCTCTGCACGAAAATGTATTCCAAAAGTACGACATAGACTATATGATTGATCTTCACCACCAAGGGACACGCAGTGCAGTGGATGACAAGCTGGTTTCCGGATCGATTCTTTACCCGACCAATCCTAATGTGAATCCTGAAGTTCTTGAAGGCTCCAAGAAGTTGGGTGCCATTGTATATAACACGCTTCAATCCACTGGTTGGGGACATATTGGAAAATATGTTGGCGGAAGCGGGGAAAACATTGGACGAAATGGCGCTGCTCTCCGCTATGACATTTCGACGCTTCTGTTTGAAATGCGCGGCATGTCTGACCATTATATCGAATCATATGCTCTTGGACAAAAAGTAATGGCTATTTGATTAAACAAACAATCCTTACGTTGGATTCCACAGTAAGAGCAATTGCGGATGGTTCTATTGAAGAGGCGGACACAAGCTTCTGGGATACATTACCAAATCAATATAACATGTCAGGCGAAGAAGAAGCAGAAGCTGACGAATAAGAATTTTATAATAACCCAAATACCCGTTTAGAACCTTTACAGGTAAAAAACGGGTATTTCTTTTTGAAGAGAAAGGAGTCTTGCTTTAAGTAGTGCACATAATAATATGCCGCTGCATAACTACAGAATACGGAGACTAATACAAGTATTTTTCTACAATCTTAATTATTAATACTGTAATAATAGGTTTGAAACAGCGAGACCGCATGCTGCTAGGGCTCCATTTACATCATTATATTTTTTAAATACGATGTCCCATTTATTATCGATAGGGAGGAGTATTTCATTTTGAGTTAAATGACGGCTAAGAATATTTGTTAATTCAGGCTCATTAAATAACTCCCCATGTAAAATAATCTTATTTGTATCAATCATCATTGGTAGATTATTGATAGTAATCGAGAGGTATTTAATGGCGTTATTAAGAATGTTGATAACGCCTTCGTCACCCATTTTATAGGATCTTAAAATCGTTTCAATCGTAATGCTATGCTTGTCCGGTGCTAATTGCCGCAGGAAAGTTGAATTCGAATTTTCAAAGAGTATCCGAGATTTTTTTATGATCCATGCTTCACTTGCGTACGTTTGCAAGCAGCCTATTTTACCACATTCACACAATTCTCCGCCTGGTTGAACAATTGTATGACCGACTTCTCCCACTAAGAAATTGCCTTTTCCATAAGTGTTTCCTTCGTACATATAAGAGCAAAACATTCCTCTACCCACATGAAAGAAAATAAAGTTCTGATCCTTGTAATTCCCACCAAATATCCTCTCTGAAATGGCCATAGAATGAACATTATTTTGAAAGTAAATCGGTAAATCAAAACTGTTCAACACAGCTCCTAGATTGAAATTCTTCCAAAGTGCTTTGTTACTGTATATCGTTTTCTCTTTTTCGTTAAAATGTCCTGGTAACGCTATACCTATCGCTCTGGGTTGGTAGGAGCTACAAATATTAATAAACCGTTTTAATTCATTTATAAAATAATCTACTGTTAACACATCACTTTGGTTTCCGGAATCCAATTTGATGATTTTTTTTTCATGAATTTTTCCAGTATTGTTACTTAAACAGAAGGATAAATATTTTTCAGATAATTCACATCCAATATAAAAACTATGGCCTTCTGCTATATCTAATAGAATCCTCTTACGGCCTAATCCTTTGTTATCTGCAGAATCTTCTCCAAGTTCGTAAACCAACTTATCTTCTATTAAATGTCCGGTAAGTTCACTAACGGTGGCAGGAGTTATGCCGGTTAGTTTGGAGATTTCAATACGGGAAATAGGTCCCTTTACATAGATTGTATCTAAAATTTTCGCAAGTAATTTCATTTGTTTATTTGTTAATTGCATAGTGGTTTTACTCCTTCCCAACCAAATAAAGGAATTTATCCTATTAATTATAAATTATAATAAACAAACGATAACAAATCAATCAATATTCATGTATTTGCATACAATTCGTTATTCACCAAGAATTGTGGAGGCTATATCAAGTAAGCAGGTGAATAATAAATTGAAAATTTAATATTTTATTTTTTATCCATTGACAAAAGCGTTTACACGAACTAGTATTTAATTATAAATTATTATTAATTAAAGTAAATTTTTCGGGTTTTACTTTACTTTTAATAATAAATAAAAATTAAGGAGGTCTAGCCGAGGAGTATCCATTCTTTTTTGAGCGACCACTTTTTCTTACATCAAGACTGGCTCCGGATTTTATGAACATTTTTAAATGGTTGCGTTTTCATTAGAGTAGATGACGAACTGCTAATAAAAAAGAATAGATACATAGATACTAAGAATAGTAAACAATTAGAAATAAAGGGCAATTAGTATTTGATTCATTGCTGGAATATTTACTTATTAAAGAAGGAGGAAGAAAAGTGAGTAGAGTGAATGGCTTTTTGGAAGAACGACTTATGCCAGTTGCCTCGAAAGTAGGTAATAACAAGTTTCTAATTGCAATTCGGGATGGAATCACATTAGCCATGCCGTTAATTATTATAGGCTCTCTTTTTATGATTATAGCTAGCTTTCCGATTGCAAGTTGGGAAGCATGGTTAGGTGAAATTGGTGTTGCGGATTATTTATGGAAAGGAACAGATAGTAGTTTCGGATTGATTGGTTTAGTTGCCAGTTTCGGAATTGCTTATAGTTTAGCAAGGCAGTACAAAGTAGATGGGATTGGATCAGGAATCATTTCCTTATCAGCATTTATCATGGCAACCCCATTTATTTCTTCTGATGCTGGGGCTGGAATGCCTGTTGCTTATATGGGAGCTAAAGGTTTATTCATTGCAATCATTATGGGATTGATTAATGGCTATATTTATCAGTGGTTTATTAATAAAAATATTCAAATTAAACTACCTGACAGTGTTCCACAAGCCGTTTCTGGAAGTTTTAGCGCAATTATTCCAGGTGCTGTCATTATTACGATGTGGTTAGTCATTTACGGGGCTTTAACCTCATTAAATCTACCTAACGTCCATGACATTGCACAAGTCATCCTAGGTAAACCATTAGGACTATTGGGTAATAACGTTTTCGGCACAATTATCGTTGTTGGTCTGAACAGTTTATTCTGGTTCGTGGGCATTCATGGAGGAAACGTTGTCAACTCTGTGATGCAACCAGTTTGGATCGCGAACTTAGATGCTAACCGTTTGGCTTATCAAGCGAACGAAGAATTACAACATATTATCACTGTATCCTTCATGGACAACTTTGTCTATATTGGCGGTGGTGGTGCGACAATTGGTTTAGTTCTGGTTTTAGGATATCTTGCTCGTAAAAAGCATACAAGCAAACAAACAAAAGCACTAGCACCGATTACCGTGACACCTGGTTTGTTTAACATTAATGAACCAACCATGTTCGGTGTTCCAGTTGTTTTAAACGTGATGTTAATTGTTCCATTTATTCTAGCGCCAATCGTAAACGTGATTGTTGCCTATTCGGCACTAGCGATGGGACTTGTGCCATTAACGAAAGCCGCAGCCTCTTGGACAATGCCGCCAATCATTAGTGGATTTTTAATTACAGGCAGCATAAGTGGGTCAATCCTACAAATTGTATTAATTACTTTGGATATCTTGCTTTACTTACCATTTGTACTAGCGATTGAAAAACGCTATAAAGCACTAGAGCGAAAAGAAGAATCAACAGTAAAAAAAGTAAATGTTGACAAAGGTATTGTGTCGTAAGGTGAGGCTTTTATTTTAAAGAGTCGCCACTTTTAAAAATAGCAAACTATTGAAATGACTAAAAAACAAAAATGGACCTTAGAACAACTACAATAAGCAAGTGAAGGGATATGAGTGAAAGATGGTAAAACGATTGATTAGTGCAAATACATCAGAAATAGTAGAAATGACGGCAGCAGAACTAAAGCAAAGCATCAAAGCAAGTGCAGGACGCGTGATTATGTCTGAAAATGTTGCTGTCCGTGAATCATATATTGGCGATATTACCAATGCAGAAATTGCTCGTGCGTTTGGTGCTGATTTGATTCTATTGAATGGTGTTGATGTGTTTTCACCAAAAATAGCTGGACTAGAAATTGAAGAAGGTTCTTTCGTGGATGAACTTCGCCGGTTAGTCGGTCGTCCGGTTGGTATAAATTTAGAGCCAGTGGATAACACAGCAAATATGGAGGAAGAAAGACTAATCATCTCAAAAGGCCGCCAAGCCAATATAGAAAGCATTCAGGAAGTTGAAAGATTAGGGCTTGATTTTGTTTGTTTGACAGGCAACCCTGGTACTGGCGTAACAAATGAGCAAATTCAAAGAACAATCCAACTTACAAAGGAGCATTTTACTGGACTAATTATCGCTGGAAAAATGCATGGAGCAGGAGTCGATGAACCTGTTGCGGATGCAGATGTGGTAGAAGGATTTATTGAGGCAGGTGCAGACATCATTTTAGTTCCTGCAGTGGGGACTGTCCCAGGCTTTGATGAAGAGGAACTGAAGAAAATTGTCAAAAAAGCTCATCAACACGGTGCTTTGGTTTTATCTGCGATTGGAACGAGTCAAGAAAGCGCCGATGAAGATACGATTAAGCAAATAGCCATTCGAAATAAAATTTGTGGAGTAGATATTCAACACATCGGTGATGCAGGGTACTCCGGACTTGCGCCTGTAGAAAATATTTTTGCGATGAGTAAAGCAATTCGAGGCATTCGACACACTGTATCTATGGTATCTCGCTCGATTAATAGATAGTAATTATTCAATCATTCAAAGGAGGAATATGTGATGAAAACGATTATGTTAGTATGTGTGGCGGGAATGAGTACGAGTTTACTAGTTTCAAAGATGCAAAAAGCAGCAGAAGAACAAGGTATTGAAGCGAATATCTTCGCGAGATCAGCGCAAGAAATTGAATTTGCTCTCGAACAAAATGATGTAGATGTACTATTACTAGGACCCCAAGTCAGATATATGAGAAAACAAATTGAAGAAGAATTAAAAGGGAAGAATATCCCGATTGAAGCCATTAATATGCAGGATTACGGGATGATGAACGGACAAAAAGTCCTTGAACAAGCCTTACAAATAATTGCTAGTAAATAAGTTTTAGAAAATAAACCTTGTAAGTTGTGGGAGGTAGAATTTATGACAATTGATACGAACCAATATTATGAGTTGTCGTTTCAAATCATTAGTAATGTAGGAATGGCTAAAAGTCTGGCAATGGAGGCGCTTTATGCAGCAAAAGAAGGCAATTTTGAAGTGGTTGAAGAAAAATTGTCTGAATCTAAAAAGTTTTATGTAGAAGGTCATAAAATGCATGCTTCACTCATCCAAAAAGAGGCTAGTGGAGAAAAGCTAGATTTCTCACTTATGCTTATGCATGCTGAAGATCAGCTGATGAATGTAGATACGATTACGCTTTTAGTTACAGAGATGATTGAAATGTATAAGCGTTTTAAATAGATGATTCTTTTAAAACGCATTGAATATGACAAAGTCTAACGATTTTAAAAAAACGATGGAGGTGCTTTTCTTGAAGAATAGTAAATTTCTTGTAACCCTTATTACTCTCGTTTTATTTAGTTTCATATTTTCAATGGCTGTATCTGCGGAAGAAAATGTTAACCTGATTAAAAATGGTGACTTTGAATTGGAAGATAATAGCTGGAATAGTCGAAATCAAGGTGTGATTGCTACAGGCGTCAGCTATGGAGATGGAAACAAATCAGGTAGTGTGCCAAATACAGCACTATCTGGAGATTTTGGCAGTGGTTATATTGGACAAATTGTGAATGTAGAACCTAACACGACTTATCGTGTAACGGCCATGGGTAAAGTTGACGTTGAAGGTGCAGCAGGAATCTTCACAGGTAGATGGTGGAATAATGGGACTCAAGGTTCTGTTATTACGAAAGAAGGAACAGACCTAAGCGAGGGTGGAACGATTGTCGATCAAGCCATTACCAGTTTGGATTGGGAAGAAGTTTCCTATGAGTTCAACTCTGGAAATCATAATCAAGTTTTAATCCAATTAGTAAAATGGTCTGATCAAGAAGCTACAAAAAGTGCAAATCTCTATATCGATCATGTAACAATGGTGAAGGTTGATGGAAGTTCTGAAGGGGAAGAAAGCCCTGAATATAATTTGGTTTGGGAAGACAATTTCGATCAAGATCAATTAAATATGGTCGATTGGGGTTATGAGCTTGGATCAATTCGTGGCTGGGAACAGCAGCACTATGTGAATAATCCGGAAAATGTATATCTCAGTGACGGGAAACTCGTTCTACAAGCAACGGATCGAGCGGTAGAAGATCAATATAATAATCCTCGTAATCCTGACAGAACAGTAATCTATAACTCTGGAAGTCTTCGGACACATGGAAAGCGTGAATTCTTATATGGAAAAATCGAAATTCGTGCTAAATTGCCGAAGGGGCAAGGTGTATTTCCTGCCTTCTGGACCTTAGGAGCAGATTTTGTACTGGATGGAAAAATTAATGGATTACAAGGACGTGGTTGGCCAAGAACGGGTGAAATCGATATTACCGAGTTAGTTGGTTCAGCTACAGATGGATCGTGGTATAACCGTACGGTTTGGCAGACCATTCATTATGGTGCAGGTACAGAAAATAACGGAAAATATGCAGGTAATGGAACAGGATATACAATTCCTTCAGGAAACTTCAACGATGATTTTCACGTGTTTGGTATCGACTGGTCAGAGGGACTAATCAAATGGTACGTAGATGATACAATCGTAAGAGTGGTTGATTATTCTGATGATCCATTAGCAATGTCAGTCTTTAACAAGCCTCACTATATTCAACTTAATTTAGCAATGGGGGGAGCTTGGCCAGGTCCAGTTGGAACTGATTTAGCAGGTACCAAATTTGAAATTGATTATGTAAAATACATGAAATCTGCTGAACAAGAAGAGGATGCGAAGAAATATTACGCTACTGCACCAACACTTGATGGTGTTAAAGATATTACCATTACACAAGGTGAAAGTATTGATTTAGTAGCAGGGTTACAAACAGAGGAGAATAACGAAATCGATTTTTCGATTGATGATGAATATATGTTTTCTTCAACAGGCGGCAACACAAATGTTCAATTACTAGTTAAAGGTAAGCATGAAATGGAGAAGATTTCGGAGCTTCCTGTTGGTCAATACAATATTCATTATAGTGCTTTTCCTAAAGGTGTAGATCTTAATGAGGATCTTACGGCTAAAGTAACGCGAAAAACTGTAAAATTAACCGTGGAACCTAAACCAGAATTAATTGTAAAACCTGAGCGGAAGGGTAACAAATATACTGTGGATGGGGATTCATTAAATGAGTTGGAGAAAGTAACTACTGTAATTGTTGAGATTGCTGAGCATAAAAATGCCAAAGTCGTACTAACGAAAGAAGCAATTGCAAAGCTAAAAGAAGCAAATCCAACTCTTGTTATCACAAATGGTGTAGTAAAGATTCAAATTCAGGCAGCTGATTTGCCTGACCGTGAAACAGAATTTAAAATGTAGTATGAAAAAGTAATAAGTGAATCCGCTTCAAATCAAAAGCTAATCAAAAGTACAGCGGAAAAGTCACATTAACATATAATATAGATTCCACATTTATGAACAATCACAGAATGTGAAAGGTTAATGGTGTTGATCAGGAGATTCTAACTGATCAACACTTTTTTTCTTTGAGTGGGTATTCTGGTACTTGAACCACAACTCGCTAACGTTTTACTGTGTTGAGAGTCTGGCCTTTGTTATTTGCCCAACTCGACTATTTACAAAGTTCTAAGTTTCTTTCATCTTCAACTGGTATACCCTTGATTACAATATTTTTGATCATTTTATTGGTTCTAGTTCCATTATTACTTGGGATTCACCCACTGTTATATGTTCATGAAAAACAATCTCAAACTCAGTGCTCTGTTCATATCTTAATTGAAAATCCATAGTAAAGTAGGCAGCAGAAGTGAAGTTTTAACAAGTATTATCCATTCACGAAAATAATTTTTTTCTGTGATATCAAGATTTTTGTTACTATCCCTAACAAGTTTGAGCAGAGAAGTTACCATTTCTTGATTAGCAAATGCAACAGTTTCTATTTATGTGACCAATTAGACACAGGTGGTTCATTAAACCAATTTTTCCTTATTAATAACTTCAGCCCTTTCTCTGAATAGTCTTCAACCATTTTGATTAGTTCCTTTAAAGTATCTATATGATCCTTTTTATAACTGGCTACCACTGCATTTTGTAGATTGCTTATACTTACTGGATTTAGGAACATTATTAAGTTTGCCATTAATTTATCTGAAAAAGGTGATTCCTTTACTTTATTAACGTGAGCTTCTAGTCCAGTTGTAGTTGGAATTCCATTTTCTCTATAGATATCGGATAATGTGGCTGATTGATAAAATGCTAACTTTTTCCCATCTAGTATAAAATTCTTTGTGTCCATATCCTCTACGACTTCAGAAAAACCGATACAAAGGGCAACTCCAACATTGTTACATTGAAGGGAACTGAACATATTTGCCAATTCTACCGCATTAAGTGGCCGTTGCTGAGTTGATGCAACTTTGAATAGCTTCCCATCTCTTTTATCTGCTTTCTTGTACGAGAAGGAATTATTTTGTAATAAATCTTTATCATTAAGCAATTTTAATAAAGAAAAATCTAATTGAATTACATCATTGAGTAGTTTTTTATAAAAATTCTTTACTTTATAATCTGTTAATTCAACATATTGAACAGCAAGCGCTCGCAATCCATTACTCGTTATATGCTTTAAGATTTCTATAATTAATTGGTCTGAAAATAGTTTTGTTGTTGAACTATAAATCTCATTTTCACTGAAGAACGGTGTATCTTTATAACCTTCTTCAGACAATAATTGAGTAGCCTCTTGTTCTTGATTAGTAGAGATTTCATATATTTCATTTAGTATATTCCTTAAATCAGTATCCTCAGAAGTTTCACTAAGATATTTTAATAATAAATTGATCATGTTTGAACTTGATTGTAAGTACCAAAGGAATCCTAATTCATTTACGTTCATTGTATACCCCCTGAAGACCTAATTTTCTATTTTTAGTTTGTCAATAAAATACTTGAATATTCATGAATCAGTAACTCTTCCTAAACACCCATAGAGTTTCCGTGAATAGGAGTGTACCTATCGAACATTGTTTTGTGACTTTTTAACCTCACACTTTTTGGGGAGTAGCATCTTCTCTTGTCATTTTAATATTTACGTATGGCTTTAATATTCTTTATTTAAATATTAATTTAATGGAGAACTTATCATGTTTTGTACTGGGATTAAGTTGAATTCCGCTTACTAGAAACATTGCTTCAATTAGTTCTAACAGCATAAATAGCAGTATAATAACTAAAGGTGAAAAGTAAACATAGAAGAATACTTTTAAAACACTAAAACACCGGAATCTTCAGGGAAGCTATTTTCTAATTTTTCATTGTACTTAATACTCGGAGCTTTTAAATTTGCTTTTACGTAGGGAATAAATGATAAATAAGAATGGAATGTAGTTATATATAAAATAGAAACCTACCTCTGAGGTGAATTTGCTTAGTGCATCTACTTTCAAACTGTCATCAATAAAAATGCTACAAAGTAATATGAAAAACATAATTGGATATAATGATTTCCTTGGTTTAATTTTCGTTATTTTTTTTAAGATCCTCGTACAACACCAGATAGGAATACAGACGGTTGGAAGTATAACCAAAAGCCAAGTAAAGATAAAAATAAATTCAATTCGCATGATAAAAGAAAATTCAACAATCTTAATCATGGCTAATGTCGGCCATAATGTATGCTTAAGTTGACCTTGGCTAAAATAAACGAAGGTTATTAATGTAACTAATAGATATATAAAAGTTGTAAATGCTAATGCACCATGTGCCCATTTTGCAGATTTAGAAGGGTGCTTAATAAATGGGAAGTAAATCAACAAGGACTCAAACCCAATAAATATAAGGAAAGATGCTTTAGAGGATTGAACTATTTCCAGAATTGAATGGTTAAAAACTGGCATTAGGTTTCTAAAATTCGCATGTTGAATAGGAAAATATAACGTTAACAGAAGAATAGAAGGTAGAACCACACCTAGAAAGCTTATTCCCGTCAATGTTCGGAATCCTCCGGTAATGATATAAATAATTAGACAGGCTAACCCTAGACTAAGCTCCCAAGTTTTGATCATTGGGAATATCCATACCTGTATAGCTTCTATATAAGTACGAAAAACGGTGAGAGCCAATAATAAAAAGTATCCAATTACAACAACCGATAAAAAATTCCCGATTTTTTCACCAAACGAAATTTGATGGATTTTTAACAAGTCTTTGGTAGGGTTACTAACCATTGTTAGTATCATCCATAATATAATATGAAGGCTTAGCCCAGTGATAATAACTGAGATCCATGAATCATGTCCAGCATTTTCAATAATCGTATTCTGAAAGTTTAGAAGACCAATCCCTGTTTGAGAGGAGTGGATCAAAAAGAAAACAAAAAAAGTAGAAACTATAAACTGGCACCTATGTCAAGGACACAATAAAAAAAGAGACTAAGCAGCTTGAAGATGATTCCTATATTGAATAGGG